>DATHVH010000121.1:0-3354 GCA_035461405.1 Anditalea sp. | reverse complement strand
TCCTATCTGCATTACTGGGCCAACTTTGGTATTAAAGCGACAGATTTCTTTTCTCTGGGAGCCCATTATGAACATCTTATCAATACTGGAGGCTCGAGGGTGAGTGGATCAACTGATGTTTACCAGTGGTTGGGACCCTATGTCCAGTTCAGTAAACCAACTGGAGGAGCATTTGCAAGACTATCTTTTGGTACTGACCTGGTAGAGGGCAATGATTCCTTTTTTAAAGTGACTACAGGATTTAGCTTTTAATTTTTACAGGCCGGGAGCAAATCCCGGCCTTTTTTTGAATTACTTCTCACTTTTACTTTATATCTATATACAAATAGAAAACTCCGAATATCGAATACTGATTCGCGAATGATGAAGTAAAATGTAGCCCATCAAATGTTCGGCATAGTTACTTTCTCACTTTTTGCTTCTTACCTTTTTTTCTTCGGTCTCCGGTCTTCCGTCTTTTTTAATCGTCCTACCTCCGTCATCCTATAAAAACTTCATCTCCAACCTTTACCCTGTCACCAGAAAGCAACAACATATTCCTTCCAAACATCACTTTTTTATCCACTGTCCTGTAGGAAGCTAAGGTCTTTAAAGGTTCCTTTCCCTTCTCACCACTTTCCTGGTCGATAGTGATCACGATACATCGGGCACATGATTTTGTAATCTTAAACTCATTGCCTCCGATCTTTACCAATTCTCCCTTATCCTCGGCAAAAGGTTCTCCTTCACTAAATACAAAATTGGGCCTGAATCTTTCCATCGGCACTGGCTTTTCCAACCTATTGTTTAAATCATCTAAAGAAGCCTGTCCGATGATCAAATAAGGCATGCCATCTGCAAAACTAACAGACTCTCCATTTACCGCATATTTAGGTTTGAGCTTTCTCTTTGTAGTATTGGGCATAATGACTAGGTCGCATGGAATACCCAGCTGATCCGTAAACCATGCACTAATGGATTCATCTACTATCCGGGCAGGTACCGTATCCTCCCATATCACTACAGAGAGTTCCCTTCCATCACTCTTTTCATAAGGTACCAAGACCTGTTTCTCTGGTTTCTTTTTTAAAAAAACCTTTAGTCCATCAGCAGTAAGCTCTACTTGGATCAAGGCCATGTTGGCATATTTCCGTTGAGTAAGAAATTTTCCTTCTTTATCTACCAACATCCATCGTCTATCATATTTTAATCCCCTCTCCTGTACTTCAGCTTCCTCCAGTCTAATTCCGCCAAGTGATTTGATAGGGTATACATATATGTCTTGTAATTTCATCTGCTTATAAATGTTTTTAAATGGTAATAAGGATCTCCCATTACTTAGCATTGCCTCTGTGGGTGACTCTTAAGTAATGCCTGACTGCCTTTAGGCGGGCTCGATTACATTATACCCGTTATTATAAAAGTTATCCAGCTTTAAATATACTTAAAGGAAACGCATACTTAATAATATAATCCCAACAGATTCTAAATATGGTTTTGTACTTATTGATTTATAGGACTTATTACCTGTAGGTTTTGTTTTCTTTGAAAATTAACCAAAGTCTGGATGATGAATTATGAATAGCGTATAGTGACATTATTCATTACACGAGAAAATGACAGCCAATAACCCAAAATATCTGAAACTGTCAGGCAAATCATAAGCATATGACACCAATGTATGACAATCTGACGTAAACCGCCCCCCTATTTCCCTTGGCACATCCATTGATGATTATGACTTCGAGTGAAAAATTGTAAAAAATTAATAATAGAAAATATATAACAGTCATGGGAAAAATTATAGGTATTGACTTGGGTACTACTAACTCCTGCGTTGCCGTAATGGAAGGTAACGAGCCAGTGGTGATCCAAAATAGTGAAGGTAGAAGAACTACCCCATCCATTGTAGCATTTTTGGACAATGGCAACGGAGAGAGAAAAGTGGGTGATCCTGCAAAGCGTCAGGCAATCACAAATCCTGCTAATACAATTTCCTCTGTAAAAAGATTTATGGGTAAGAAGTTCTCTGAAGTATCTGATGAGAAAAAGCATGCTTCTTATAAAGTAGAGCAGGGATCCAATGATACAGTAGTAGTGAAAATAGGTGACAGATCTTATACACCACAGGAACTTTCGGCTATGATCCTTCAGAAAATGAAGTCTACAGCGGAAGATTTTCTTGGTACAGAAGTAACTGAAGCGGTCATCACCGTACCGGCTTATTTCAATGACTCTGAAAGACAGGCTACCAAGGAAGCAGGTCAGATCGCGGGTCTTGATGTGAAAAGAATTATCAATGAGCCTACAGCAGCTGCCCTTGCCTATGGTATGGATAAGAAAAACAGAGATATGAAAATAGCAGTGTATGACCTTGGTGGTGGTACATTTGATATTTCCGTTCTGGAATTAGGTGATGGAGTATTTGAGGTGAAATCTACAAATGGTGATGTTCATCTAGGTGGTGATGACTTTGACCAAGTGATCATTGATTGGTTGGCTAGTGAATTCCAAACTGAAGAGCAGATAGACTTGAGACAAGATCCTATGGCACTTCAGAGATTGAAGGAAGCTGCAGAGAAAGCTAAGATAGAACTTTCAAGTTCATCTTCAACTGAGATTAATCTGCCATATATTACTGCTACCCAGACCGGACCAAAGCACTTGGTAAGAACCCTGTCAAGAGCTAAATTTGAGCAGTTAGCAGAAAGTCTTATAAGAAGATCTTTGGAACCAGTTAAAAAGGCGATGAAGGATGCGGGACTTTCTCCATCTGATATCGATGAAGTGATCCTAGTAGGTGGATCTACCAGAATCCCAAGAATACAGGAAGAAGTAGAAAAATTCTTCGGCAAGAAGCCTTCGAAAGGTGTAAACCCTGATGAGGTTGTAGCCATAGGTGCAGCTATCCAAGGTGGAGTATTGACAGGAGAAGTGAAGGATGTATTGTTACTTGATGTAACTCCACTATCTCTAGGTATAGAAACGATGGGCGGTGTATTCACAAAGCTGATCGAATCCAATACTACTATCCCATCCAAGAAGTCTGAGACTTTCTCTACCGCAGCTGACAACCAGCCAGCAGTAGAT
The DNA here is from genome assembly GCA_035461405.1 of Anditalea sp. Taxonomy (GTDB): domain Bacteria; phylum Bacteroidota; class Bacteroidia; order Cytophagales; family Cyclobacteriaceae; genus Anditalea. The sequence goes on along the minus strand of DATHVH010000121.1, from coordinate 285 downwards.
ATCCACGTACTTCAAGGAGAAAGACCTCTTGCTAAGGATAATAGAAGTATCGGTAGGTTCCAACTTACTGACATACCACCAGCTCAAAGAGGTGTACCACAGATTGAGGTAACCTTTGATATAGATGCGAATGGTATTCTAAACGTGTCTGCCAAAGACAAAGGCACAGGTAAGGAGCAGAAGATTAAGATAGAAGCTTCATCTGGACTTTCTGAAGAGGAAATAGAAAGAATGAAGAAAGAAGCTGAAGCTAATGCAACTTCTGACAAAGCTGAAAAAGAAAAA
>DATHVH010000120.1:0-5495 GCA_035461405.1 Anditalea sp. | reverse complement strand
GTTTTTTAAGTTTTTCTACTTGACCTATAAGATTGCCATTACCGGTCTTTAACTGTTTCATAGCCATACTATAAGCAGTTTGAGATTTATCCAGGTGGCTACCTATATCTTCCAGGCTGGAAACAAAATTGACAAATTTATCATAGAGTTTCCCTCCCCTATCAGCTATCTCCATAGCATTTTTGGTCTGGTCAGTTCTGACCCAAAGATCCTTGATCATCTTCAGTGCTGCTATTAGATTGCTGCTGGATATCAATAAAATCCGCTTTTTATAGGCATATTCCCATAGATTAGGATCTGCCTGTACAGCGGTGATATAAGCTGCCTCCATCGGAACAAACATGATCACAAAATCAAGTACCTTATCATACCCGTCATACTGCTTGGCAGACAGCTGGTCGATATGAATTTTGATAGACTTAAGATGTGAAGCAAGGGCTAACTTTTGTACCTCAGGATCATCTGAAGAATAATACTGCTCATAGGCTACAAGAGACACTTTGCTATCTATAATTACCTTACGGTCATCCGGATAAGTAATGGTCACATCCGGCTGCATCTTCTTCCCATTGGGTCCCAAAAGATATTCTCCCGAAGCATCTTTTAGAAACTCCTGCAACACATAATGTCTGTTTTTCTCCAGACCGGAATTCTGGAGAATCGTCTCCAATATTGCTTCGCCCCAATTTCCCTGGGTTTTTGCATTGCCTTTCAATGCGCGGGTTAGGTTTTTGGCTTCATCACTGATCTGCTGATTTAAAGTCACCAGTTCTTTTACCTTTTCTTCCAGAGAAAATCTTTCCTTGGATTCCTTATTGTATGTTTCCTCCACCTTCTTCTTAAAATCACCAAACTCCTGTCCCAGGGGCTGAAGTATCTTTTCGATGCTTTCTTTATTCTGCTGTGAAAAACGGACTGACTTCTCTTCCATGATCTTGGTGGCCAGTAGCTCAAACTGGTTCGTAAACCTGGCTCCTATATCTTCCAGTGCCTGAGCCTGTGTTTCTAGCTTTTCTTTGAGTCCTTCGTTTTGCTGCCTCATACCTGACAAGGCCATTCTACTCTGGGTCAAAGCTTCCTGACATTCTTCAAACTTATGTTTCAAATCGGCTTCTCTCATCGAGGCTGCTTCGAGGTATTTCCTGACTGTCCTAAGTTCTGTTTCCAGTTCAGTTTTATCTCTGAAAAGCTGCTGTGAATTTTGAATAGATTGGCGTTGCTCGTTTTGAACCTGGGCGAGCTCCTCTTTTTTATCCTGCCACTGTTGAGTGAGCTGGGACAGCTTTTCCTTCAGGACAGCATTTTCTGATTGGAGAGAGCTTATTATTTCTAAATTCCCGAAGTTGCTGCCTCCACTGGTGAAATTTTGCTTGAGTAAATAAATGATTGTTCCTCCCAGAACTATAATAAGCGCAATAAGTAAGTATTCCATGACATCTAAGGTTCGGCTATTGAAAATTAAATTTACACAATGCCGAATCGATTACGCAGCATTGTAGGGGAATCATTTCAGTTTATGACAGTAGTTGTCCTAAAATTTTTAGACTATTTGTAAAAGGCCTATTTTCTTTTTATAAAAAATGCTTTTGTAATCCTTAACGTACATAACTAACACTAAACAACCTAAAGCTAACACCCAAAGCATTGATATTTGAATCACTAGACCAGTTGAAGTAGCTATTCCAAAAAACATTGAACTGAGGATGGAAAGAATAGTCAAAACGTAAGACAGTATTATAATTTTCCAAAACAGGACTATTACCCATTACATTCTGACCTAAGGCAATTGAACTCCTTCTCCCGGTTGTATTCGTTGAAAAGCCAATCCCTGCATAAATTTGTGGTAATACATCGAAACTCCCCTGCTCATTATTTTCATAAAATACCGGCATATGTAAAGCTAAAAAAATTCGGTTATCTTTCAAGCTGGTTTTTTTACTAGGGAGATGGAAGTTAATTCTGGAATCTGAAGTAAAGTTAGCATTACCTGCAGTGATACCAAGACCTATATCATGGTCTAAACTAAGAAAATTATGGCTTTCCTTATTCGAAAAAGTTTTAATGGTTATTTCACCAGAGTCAGAGATTTGAAGGTTTTTGTTAAACTTTCTTTTTTGATAATTATCATTCCACTCGTTGCTTTTATTCTGTTCATGAATTAGTTCATGAATTTTGGCATCTTTTAATACACCTAGTTCATCCATTTCACCTAAATAGAAAGCTACTTGGGTAAGATAAGCGGGATAATCAAATCTAACCTTGTGTCTATAAGTAGGAAGCAACTCATCCCCAATAGTTTTATACTCACTAATCAATACTTGCTCCACTATAAGCTTACCGGATGCTGGATTAAAGGAAATATGAAAATTATTAGCGTCCAGGTCCAACTGTAGTTGGTCAACCAACTGAATAAAACGATCAGTATCAGAACTAAAAGTAGGCCAGCCATTAAAAACAGATGATGTAGATATATCAATAGTGGATATCTCGATTTTTTTATTGCCAGATATATACAGACTTAGAGTGTCATTTGCGAAATACAACTGCATATTTTCATCATCATAAAACTGTATGGGATAAGTGACTTCAGTATTTTTGGGATCAAAAATTCCTATCTGGCTAAAAGCTGGTGTAAATAGGATAGATAATGCAATTACGATACTAATCCTTGGTATTCTTTTCATAGATAATATAGTTAAAAGCGTTTTCTTCATTGATATTAACTCTAGCCATTGGCGGCGCATTTTCAGTCCTTATTATTAATCGTTTTAGTGTTGATTTTTCAATAGCATAATTTTCTTTGAGGTTATTGGCATTAACCTGGTCAAATACGCCCTTAAGTGCTATGGCTGAGGCACTCAATTCTTTCTTGGGGTTTACAATTTTAGTAGCTTCTGCAGTTACTGGAATTTCCACTAAATGACTTTCTACTTGACTACCTAAGTGGGTTGGAGTTATTAAATCACTACTAACACTATCAATCACTAAATTAGGTGCAGATAATATCACTATTGATCTATTGGGACTATGATTAGCTGAATTAATTTTATCGGTACTACTATCTCCCAAACTTTCGTTTAATAATGGTTTTTTTTCGGTATTATATCCCTTTTCCTTTACGACTTCAGCTATATGTCTTTCTACCATAAGTGATGGGACCATAGAGTCAGATCTTTCTTTGTTTTCATTAAATAACCCACCAGCTGAAAGTATTAATAGTAAAGTCATCGCTATTTTAACCCAAATCTTATATGGACTATTTCTATCAGTAGAAATTTTTGACCATATCTCTTCTTTTCGGAATGCCACATCCCCTGGAATGTCGGCACTATAATCAATATTTTGGAACGGTCTAAGAGGCATTGTGTAATCCTGTTTTGGTAATCATTACTTTCAAATATGCTTTTGCCTTACTGAGTTGTGACTTTGAGGTACCTTTTGATATTCCTAATTTCTCAGATATTTCGGCGTGTGAATAACCTTCGATTTCAAAGAGGTTGAACACCGTACTGTAACCATCTGGAATTTTCAATATTAAGGCATATAGCTCATCAGCAGATATTCTATGCAGAATATCATCGTCGACCCCTGGATTATGGTCTTCTAGAGAAATCATAAGTGGTGACTTTTTTTCTTTGCGAATAAACATGAGACATTCGTTTACCATAATTTTCCTCACCCAAGCCTCAAAAGATCCACTTCCCTTATCATCAAAACTATGTAGCGCTTTAAAAATTTTGGAAAAACCGGTACTCATCACCTCTTCAGCATCTTCTTGAATTTTAACATACCGAAGGCACAGCATAAATATCGGCTTACCTAATTGTTCGAAAAGCATTCTCTGAGCTCTTGAATCATTTTTTTTAGCCTTATTTATAGTTTCGGTATTTACCACGTTTATTTATTTGCTTCTATTTCTTTAAATGCAGATTAAGCCAGAGCGGTTGCCTAAGTAGAAAAAATAAAAATTCATTACTAAAGATATAATATTACAATCCATCTACTAAATAGATTGCCAGGAAAAAAAAATGAATCTAACTAAAGTCGCTATTAGTATCTCTTTTTAAAAAATCAAACCATATAATATATAGGTCAATTTAAAAATTTACATCTTAGACCTGAGCAATCATTATAAGTCTAGCTATTTCACACCCTAGCATCCAAAACATATAAATAACTCATAATAATCAGATAATCTACTTAACTAATATTTTTAGTAGATTAAACTTAAATTTGAGAGATAAAAGTTTAAGAAACCTTCAGAACAGCTTAAAATTCAATATGGAATACTACCTACTTTCACTAATACTCTCATTAACAACCAGTTTCATCAGTACTACTAATGATATGAATAAAGACACAGACTTCCACACCAATAAAGTCATAGCCCATCGCGGGGCCTGGAAAACAAAAAACTTTCCACAGAACTCCCTTGCTTCTCTAGAGGAAGCCATCCGGCTGGGGTGTGAAGGTTCTGAGTTTGATGTATGGATGACCGCTGACTCCATATTGGTAGTAAACCATGATGCAGATTTTCTTGGTATGCCGATAGAAACTTCGAGCTATGCTACTTTGCTGGAAAAGACGCTTCCTAACGGAGAAAAGATTCCCACGGTGGAAGCTTACTTAAAGAGGGGCATGGAACAGACGGGTACCAAGTTGATCATGGAGGTCAAAACATCAGAAATCAGCAAAGAACGCAGTCTTCTTTTGGCAGATAAAGCTGTACAGTTGGTAAAGGATTTAGAGGCAGAAAAGTGGGTGGATTATATAGCCTTTGATTACGACATGTGCATAAAGATCATTGCGCTGGATCGAGAGGCCAATGTAGCTTATTTGGAAGGAGATAAAACTCCGGAAGAATTAAAAGAAGCAGGATTTTTTGGATTGGATTACCACTATAGTCTTTTAAAACAAAATCCTAACTGGATAGATGAGGCACATAAACTGGGACTCACAGTGAATGCCTGGACGGTTAACAAAAAAGAAGATATGCAGTGGCTGCTTGACCGAAATGTGAGATTTATATCCACGGATGAACCGGAGATGCTTTTTGAGGTGATTGATGATGCTGGATGATGGTTGACGGATGTGCAAATGGAATTGTCGAATCGAAGGATTGTCGAACTATCGAATCTCATTTCACGGCTAATAAGGCCAGACTTTTTGAAATCATAAATACTCTACGACAATTGCTTACATTTTTTCCTCCTGTAATCAGTCCGCGCCGAAGCCTAACATAATAATCGATCGGTCCTTCAGGCCGATTATCCCAGTCAACCCAGGATTCGACGATTCGTCAATCAAACGATTCGACTTTTTCGTGGTCCTTCGACTGTCGACTATTGACTTTCCTAATCTACCACTGATCAAATTCCTCCAACACATTTCCATAATTCCTGTATATTTGAGCACCAATACCCCAATAATCAATCAGACAATATGAATTATAAAAGTTTAAGCTGGGCGCTTCTCGGAATGCTCATGACGGTGGC
>DATHVH010000119.1:0-18585 GCA_035461405.1 Anditalea sp. | reverse complement strand
ACGGCAATGGACGTATAGTCCATGAGGTCAGCACCAATGGGGTGGTTTTCAATCCCGGGAATATCAACGAGACCCCACAGTTTGCTTCCCTGATCTGGTTTGTCTATCAATGGACCGGAGACAAAGCTTTTCTTCAGAAGTATTTCCCTACTATAAAGAAGGGTATCGTATGGCTGATGGAAGAGAATGATCAGGATGGCAACCTGTTTCCTGACGGATACGGTATGATGGAGATCCACGGTCTGGAATCGGAAATGATAGATGTGGCTACGTATACCCAGGCGGCCTTTGAGGATGCGGCACAGATGGCAGCAGTATTGGGCGACAGAGCTCTGGCAGAAAACTACAAAAACACCGCCGACCGGCTAAAAATTAAAATAAATGAAGAATTCTGGGTGCCCAGGTCTAATTCATATGCGGATTTTATAGGCACAGCTTCAGAAGCATTACACCTTGTGGATGCAGCCATCATCCGGGCGGACACATTGGAGAAGCCTTGGGCAGTGGAAGAGCTGAAGGAGATTAAAAAGGAATTATCCACTTTGCCCCCGAATAGAAAACAGGGTTTTGTAGTCTTTCATAACTGGGTGGTGAATACACCCATGGAAATGGGAATAGCGGATCATGATAAAGCGATAATCGCACTGGACAAAGCCAAAAAATACACTAATCCATTTGGGGTTTTTGTGACAGGGATAGATAGAGACGAGGCGTCAGATAAGCAGGATGGTTCTTTTAAAGGCGGGAAGGTATTTACCTACACCGGTGCGGTGATGACTTTGCCTACGGGCGTACAGGCTATCGCAGAAAATAACTATGGGCGGCCAGACGAGGCATTAGATTATCTGCAGCGAATGACCAGGTCTTTTAGCTTTGCCTTGCCGGGGTCAATTTATGAAGTATCCCCGGACTATGGCATGATGGCTCAGGCATGGAATCTATACAGTTATGCAGTACCGATAGTCACCCAGTTTTTTGGCATCCGTCCTGATGCCGGTAACAAAATCGTAAGGATTTCCCCCATGATGCCAGCAGACTGGAATGAGGCCAAAATAGAAAAGGTCATCATAGGAGATAACGTACTGGACCTTTCCTACAAAAAAACAGGGAATGAAGTGTATCTGGAAATAAACCAGCAGCAGAAAGATTGGGACATAGACATATCCTATCCTAAAGGCAAATATACAAACTGGGAAGTGAAGGGAGAAAACAACCGGAGGTCCTCTACTGATGATACGGAAGGTTTTAAAACGTCAGGGACTTATATTACGGTAAGGCTGAAATAATGGTCAGATGGTAGATGTGGCAAGAAGTAAATGGCAAATTCCATCACTCGTAATCGGTAGAATGTAATTCAACAAAAATTACTTTTTTAACCAATTAAAATCAGTATCTTAAAAACCACTACTGTTTTAAAACTATATGAAACATCTGGAATCCAAGTATGAAACGCATGATGGCCTGTCCCTATACCTCCAAGCATGGATTCCTATACATCCAAAAGCAACTTTATTTTTGGTACACGGATTAGGAGAACATAGCGGAAGATATTCATATTTAGCAGAAAGGTTTACCGAAAATGATATTGCGGTATTTACTTTTGATGGGCGAGGGCATGGCAAGTCATGTAAGCCCAAACCGGATGCTTATTTTGAAAACCATCAAGATTATCTTAAAGATATCGATGCGCTGTATAACAAAGCGGCAGGTTACCTGCCAAAACTACCGATATTTATTTACGGCCATAGTATGGGGGGAGCTTTGGTAGCGAGTTATGTGATCCAATATAAACCTCAAGCCAGAGGAATAATATTAAGTGCCGCAGCCCTAAAACCAGCTGTAGGCACTTCCGGAATTTTGATAACCCTCTCTTCTTTAATAAGTAAATATGCACCCAAGTTAAAGGTCTTAAAACTAGATCCCCATCTTATCAGCCATGATAAAGATGTCGTAGATAAATATAATATCGACCCTTTAATATATCACGGGGCTATTCCGGCTAGGACCGCATACGAAGTACTTTAAATGATGCGAAACATAGAGGGTAAAGCGGATACTTTTACATTACCAGTGCTTATCCTCCATGGAAGTGAAGACAAACTTACCAATCCAGAGGGTAGTGATGAATTCTTTAGAGCTATAAGCACTCAGGATAAAACCTTAATTCCTTACCCTGGCCTATACCACGAACTCCATAATGAACTCGAAAAAGAGGAAGTGATCAAAAAAATTATATCCTGGATGGAAAAAAGGATTGGGGAGTGATGGATACACACTCCCATTCTCCCTCTTAATGTAATATGGTCTCCAGATAGACCCCATTATTATATAATTCTTTTTTCAACAGAAAATCAGAGGATTCCTTATAAAAAACCTGCTCACCTTCTTTTTTGCCGTTGACATACCTTACCTGTGAGGATAAAGATTCATCATTATTGTACCATGACCAGGTTCCGGATCTTTGCCCATCCTGAAATTCCCCTGAAACTTCGAGCTGGCCATAATAATTATATTTAAAAGATTTACCCTCTTCTTTACCATCAACGTAATCTGTCTGATCCATAAGAGTATAATTATCATTATCATAAAATATCTTCCAGCTTCCTTCCTGTACTCCATCTTTATAACTTCCTTCTTCCATCAAAGCTCCTGAAGAATAATAAGACTGGTGTATACCGTTTCCTTTTATTACCAAAGGGCTACCTTTGGGATCAAAAGTGTTGAGTACCTTTTTCTCTCCTTTGTTATAAAGGTGCTCTGCTGCCAATTGTCCATTTTCATGGAAAAATTTCCACATCCCGTCAAAAATACTATCTTTAATAGCCCCACGGGCGCTGATTTTACCGTTATCGTGATAAGTAACAAGATGTCCAACTCCATCCCTTATCTGTTGTTTTCCATCTGCTCCCCAGATATTGATCCATCGTATATCTCCCGATGAATGGTAAATAGCTTCTTCAGTTAGCATACCTTCATCATTCCATTCCCTCCATATACCGTTTTTGTCTCCGTTCACATAAAACCCTTCCTGTTCCAGCTGCCCATTCCCATGATAATAAGCCCATCGTCCTATAGGTTTATCCAATTCGAAACTTCCCATTTGACTTATCTGTCCATTTTCATATCGAGACAGCCAAAGACCGTTCATCCTTCCGTTTTCCATTACACCGGAATCCATCAATACACCGGGTGAATGAAAGCTCATAAAAGGACCGTGCTCGAGTCCTCTTCTGTAATGTTCAAATTTTAAAATTTCGCCATCCTCACTGTAATAATTCCAAACTCCAGTCTCTAACCCTTCTACAAATTCACCTTCCAGTGCCAGCATACCGGCATCTGTATAATACTTCCATAAACCGCTTTGTAGTCCATAGACATATTTACCTGCATGGGAAAGGACTCCGTTTTCATAATAGTATTCCTTTTCTATAGTTTTTGCACCTGAGAAAGAAAACAGAAAAAAGCCTATAATCATAGCCGATAGTAAGGCCAAAGGCATCCGGAATTTTGCACCTGCCGGTTCTAATAATTCGGCTTTCCCCATTTCCTTTGGCAGCGTACGGAAAGAAAATCTATATCCCTCATATATGGCTATACCATAAAACAAAAGGTCCATAGGACTGAAAGAGCCAAATAACACCTCAAGGATATTTGATGTATTAATAAATCCCAAAACTTCCAGATATGCCAATCCTTCATCCTGAGCCACAAATCCAACAGTACTGAGCAGATTGCCCAATAAGCACCCCAGCAAAGCAAAAATCCCCCCTAGTATCCCATATTCTTTGTCTATGCCTGCACCAAAATACCGAATCCCATATCCTACTATAAGGCCTACGCCTATGGCCATATAGCCGATCTGATATTGGGTGGCGACGGTGAGGGCTGCCCATAAAATAGCAGAAAAAATCACCAAAAGAAATCCGCCCAATATGGCAAAACCCATACTCTGGTGAGCCCTTAATGCGCTTTTGATTTCCTCGGGAAGGGAACCGATCTGCTCTGAAGTGGTGGACACCAGCAGCGGTTCTTCCTCTTCTATCGGCTCTTTATCTACTACGTTCTCATCTCTGATAAAATGATCGCAAACGGGATCAAAATCCGCTTTTTGATCTGTGATGCTACAGATCAAACCGACCTGTTCATTAAATTTTCTGCGAGTGCACTTACTGCAAAACTGCAAATGTTCTTTACGTGTCATATTTTCAAAAAGTATTATCTATAAAAACTGCCGAAAAATATTCTATTTTATTTCATAGAAAAATAAAAATTCAGAAAACAATTTATAGTTTTTGGTTAATTACAAATAATTGTTTTAATAATTATAGTTTAATTTAACTTTTCTTTCAATAGCCACCAATGGACTAATGATTATGGATGATTGGAGCACTTATTTATATGTTGGCTAAGGGTTTACTGCTAAAAATAGCGTATTAATCCTGTTCTAAATTTACTCCCTCTATTCTAGCATAACTTTTTCCCGACGAGGATACCTTACTTCATATTCAAAATTAAGGTTCTTCTGTTGTTGAGGATCCAAATTAAGCACCCAGTTTACTTTTCCAGTTGGGTCTTCTACGATACCTTTAGATAAATCAATTGACTTCACTGTGATATCGCTGTTGATAGACACAGGGAGCTGATCAAAAATTTGGAGTTTGATGGGATGGGATTTTTTATTCCTCACGATAATGGTAAACCCTCGGGTTTCAGTCACAATGTTTCCGAAAAATCTTTTCTGGTAAAACTGTTCTTTCTTTTCCCGTCCCAGTACTATATTTTTATCTCTGCCCATGGATATATTCAGAGTATCTTCAAATGATTTGGCTTCTAAAATAGAGCGGCCTACAAAAGCATCCTCAAAATAAAGGTTTGCCTCGCCTTCTAAAAAGTTATACTGATCCCAATTGATGATCTTAGCCATTAAAAAGGCATCTTTGTCAATCTTAGGAACTGCATAATATTCATATATCGCATCTATGCTATGTTTCTTTAGTTCTACTAATAGTTTTTCACCATTGGACATTATTGTATATGGATCATTGATCTCAATATCCATTGTGGTCTGATTCTCTATGACAGTAGTAGCTATGGTATTAATGGGGCTAGCAGATCCTCTAATCTTAATTCCTGCTACTTTTCCCTGCAATTCGCCACCGTATCCTGTAACTACCATCTCTGAAAGCTGTTGCGCATCATCCTTAAGCAATACATTAATTTCTTGTTTATTTATTGGTACAGTCTGAGACTCCATTCCCACAAAAGAAACCGCTAGATGTGATGCTCCGTTTGGCAGGGTAAGATCATAATTTCCGCTGAGATCTGATACAGTTCCGATATTGGTGCCTTGTATGATTATAGATGCTCCGGGTAAAGGCATTCCCTCTTCATCTAGAATTTTTCCCCTAACATTTTGAAATCTTTGATAAGTGTGTTTTTCAATAACAGTATTTCTTGCAAAGTTAAGATTCCAAGTCCTTAGGTCAGGGAGAAGCCCGCTTTGCTGAGGTTGTGCATTGGAAAACCTGAGCTTTACATTTTTCCAGTCCACACCGGTATTTTGAAATACTTCAGCCTTATAGTTTAACTCTAGGGGATTGACCACATCGTGAACGCGGATATCATATTTGGGAAACCACCCTGCATTTGATACTACATAGGATATATTAAAATCTCCATTTATCTGACTTTTTGCCTCTACTCTGATTTCTATCTCACCCACCGGCAATTCTTTCTGATCATTTACCAATCGAAGTTGATTCTTGATTTTATTTTGAGAACTTTTCAGCTTCTCCATCCTCTGGTTAATCTGAATTTTTTCTTCTTTGATTCGGGTATTTTCTGATTCATAAAAATTAATAGCATCCCGTAACTGATTCATACTTATGCCAGCATTATCCCCTTTCAAATTTTTATTTTCATGAAGTAAACTCTGTTTCTCTTCCAATACCTCAAGCCTTGCTTTTTCTCTTGCAATTTGGAGTTCAATTCCATCGACCTGAGCATTCAGACTATCCAGCTTTTCGCTTTTTTTTAATTCACCGAGAAAATTATGCTTGTGGTTTACTGACAAAATTGTAAAATCTCCTTTTGCTTTTACATGTATACTCTTTTCATCTATGTAGGGAGAAAGATTAGAAATTCTCAATACTGATTTACCCACAGGTACTACTGTATAGCCTGTTTCAAAAATTTGTGCCCCTTGTAGAAAAACTGTGACCTCTTTGATGTCAGTTGTTAAAGGTATTTCTTTAAAATTTTGGCCAAAAGAATACTGTAAGGAAAAGTAAAAACATAAAATTAAAATTGTTCTCATAAAGATAAGGGACATAAATACCGTAAAATTCAAATTATAGCAATTGAAAAGTTCGCCTAAAATTATTCAATATTTAATAAAAGAAAAGTAAAAAACTAAAAAGTTATCTTATACGCTCACATCCTTATGTTATAATGTTGGCATATAATTTTTTTAGCAGGTGAGGCGTCTAATAAATTTTAATGCTCCCTCCTCTCGAACTCAAATGGGATTTCCATCCCATTTCCTGATACAATGGCTTTTAGGATTTCTCCACTTTTGAAATATCTTATCTCGGTAGGAAAGTCGTGTTCTGGATTTTGGGAAGTGAAAGAGTTTTGAGATAATTCAGTCAGCTGGAAAACAGTAGGATTGGATTCTCCCTTATCAGTTACTTCCAAACTCCACCCCTCCCCTATTTTTATCAATCTCATCTCCTCCTGCCATACAGTATCAGTTTTTATTAAAGTAAATCCAAAACCCTGATAGACAAAAGCATTTACCTTTGCCCATGACTCATAGGTCTCTTTATCCCCATCTTCATTTGTGCGGATCCAGTCTCCAAGCAGCCAGTCAAAATCCAAATCTGGCGTATCTTTTTCATTATAGGTTGGCTTTGAAGAGCTTTCACTCCTGCAGGAAAATAGAGCAAAGAAAAAAATTATATATAGCTTTTTCATAATCCCCTAAATGTACCAACTTTCATAAAGAATAACATATATCACCTTTTTCTTTAAGTGATTCAGATACTGCTTTAATACTTACTACCGAGATTTAGACACAACAGCCTTAATGCGACATCGGTCATCTTACAGTCCAAAAGCCCTACTGATACCCAGTTCCAGTCCACGCAGTTCTGCCAACCCTCTTAGCCTACCTATAGCAGAGTAACCGGGGTTGGTTTTCTTTTTAAGGTCATCGAGCATTTGGTGTCCGTGGTCCGGCCGCATGGGAAGGCGTCTGTCCTTTCGTCCTGAGTCTGTTCTTTTCTTTTGCTCTTCCAAGATAGCCTTGATGACTTCGTACATATCCACGTCACCCGTGAGATGATCGGCTTCATAGAAGTTGCCCTCTGCATCACGTGTAGTGCTCCGCAGGTGGATGAAATTGATTCTGTTCCCTAGTCTATTGACCATACCAGGCAGATCATTATCCGCGCGAACGCCATATGAACCAGTACAGAAACAAAGTCCGTTATGGGGACTGTCTACAGCAGCCAGCAAATCCCTGGCATCTTGCTCAGTAGATACTACCCGAGGTAAGCCTAGAATCGGATAAGGAGGATCATCTGGATGGATAGCCATCAGCACACCGGCCTCTTCGGCTACAGGGATGATCTGGGAGAGAAAATAATTAAGGTTAGCCTTTAATTCAGCAGGGCCTATGTTTTTATAAGAGTCCAATACTGTCTGAAACTGGCTTAAGGTATATCCCTCTTCCGCCCCCGGCAAACCGGCTATAATATTATTGGTAAGTGTATTCACCTGTTCATCAGAAAGTCCATCAAGTATAGACTTTGCTTTCTGCTGCTGCTCCTGGCTGTAGTGGGAGGACGCACCAGGCCTTTTTAAAAGGAACAGCTCAAATGCAGCAAATTCATTGGCATCAAAGCGAAGTGCCTTGGAGCCATCATTCAGCTCATAGGCCAGATCTGTCCTCGTCCAGTCGAGCACTGGCATAAAATTATAGCAGACGGTATCTATGCCGCATTTGCCTAAGTTTCTGATACTTTCTTTATAGTTATCTATATAGGTCTGATAATTACCGGACCTGGTTTTGATGTTTTCATGAACTGGAATACTTTCCACCACAGACCATGTAAGGCCTACGGATTCTATTGCAGCTTTCCTTTTCTGAATCTCTTCCACTTCCCATACCTGTCCATTGGGAATGTGGTGAAGTGCTGTCACGATGCCAGTTGCCCCTGCCTGTTTGATATCCCAAAGACTAACTCCATCATTTGGCCCATACCAGCGCCAAGTCTGCTCCATGCTCATATTCTATTGATTTTTGATTTTAATATTTATAATTTATACTCCGCTGAAAGCACTGAACCCTCCATCTACCGGTATCACTACACCGGTCACGAAAGCACTTCCGGATCCACAAAGCCAAAGCAGTGTGCCGTCAAGATCCTCCGAGGTACCAAAACGCTGTAGTGGCGTATGTTCTATTATGGTATTGCCCCTCGCGGTAAGCGACCCGTCCTCCTGGGTGAGAAGTCTCCGGTTTTGCTCTGTCAAAAAAAAGCCCGGAGCTATGGCATTAACCCTTATTCCCACTCTGGAAAAATGGACAGCCAGCCACTGGGTAAAATTACTCACGGAGGATTTGGCCCCACTATATGCGGGGATTTTTGTGAGGGGCTTAAATGCATTCATGGAAGATATGTTGATGATATTGCCCTGCTCTCTGTCCACCATATCCTTCGCAAACTCCCTTGTAGGCAGAAAAGTCCCCAGAAAATTAAGGTTAAATACGAACTGTATCCCATCCGGATCCAGATCAAAGAAGGTAGTCAGTGAGTCATCTTCCAGGTGTTCTTTCAGAAGGTATTCTTTGGTAGTAGTGCCTTTGGGATGGTTTCCACCCGCCCCATTGATCAGAATGTCACAGGGGCCAAGTGCTTCCAGCACTTTCTCATGCGCAACTTTTAGGCTCTCAGCCTGAAGGACATTTACTTCCAGTCCTATGGCTTCACAACCCTCGTCTATGATCTCTTGGGCGGCGGCATCTGCAGCGGCAGCATTGAGATCAAGAAAGGCCACTTTGGCACCGTACCTGGAAAGGGTTTTTCCAAATGATTTACAAAGCACTCCACCTCCTCCGGTAATGACGGCAACTTTTCCGGTAAGATCATTTATATCTTTCATTCTATATACTTTTAATAATAGTTTGAGTTTTTAAAAAGATTTTTGTGTGAAAACATCCATCAACCTCATCACCTCTACCCCATCTTCACCGGAACAAGGGTTTGGCCCTCTGTCTAGAAAGTAATCCACTGCTTTAGCGATCATCGGTTCCTGCACATATTCCGGATATGGCATAGGGATGGAAGATTTGATTCCAGCTTGCCATACATTTATTTTTTCACCAAAAAACGGAAAGCTTATTTTACCATTTGATCCGTTTATTTCGCATACATCTTCCACATTGCCTTCGGAAGCAAAGTTCCAATTCCCACGAAGATTGATCCCATTACTGAATTTTATGATACCGTTTACCAGATCATCCGCAGCAGAAGTATAGGAATGATTTACAGAAAAACCCAAAGCATCTTCCACTTCACCAAAATAATAGAGCATAAGATCCAGCTGATGGGGAGCTAGATCATGAAATAAGCCTCCACCTGATATGGCAGGATTCAGCCTCCAGTGGGTTTCTGAGTTCACTATATTGGATTTGACCGGCTGCATCATCCTTATGTCTACCCAGCTTACCTCTCCTATAATTTTTTCTTTTAGTAGATCATTTACTTTTTTAAAAAGCGGAAGTGCTCTCCTAAAGTGTGCTATTACAAGCTTACCCGTACTCGTTTCCGCTTTCTGTTGGATTCTTTGAGCACTTTTTCTGTCCATAGCCATAGGTTTTTCCAAATAAACGTGTTTACCGGCATCCAATGCGGCTAAGGCATATTTTTCATGAGAGGAAGGAGGAGTGGCTATATAAACAGCATTTATTTCAGTATCGTTGATAAGATCCTGAGCCACATTATACCATTTAGACACCTGATGGCGCTTTGCAAAATCGGCAGCTTTATCTTTATCCCTGCGCATAACAGCGGTCAGACTTGAATTTGCCACACGTTGGAATGCGGGTCCACTTTTTTTCTCTGCTACATCACCACAGCCTATGATTCCCCAATTGATATGTTCCATAAAGCGAACCTCTATCTTGATTAAATTAATATTATAGCAGAAAACTAAACCAATATAAGAAGCTTTCAGGGCAAATATTTCTATAGTAGCATATAAGATGGGAATTATTTACGGAATCCATTTCGTAATATATGCTTGATCTACAATTCCTTCTCCTTTTAAAACACCTAAAATTAGATTCAATTCTGACCATATTGTGAAATATTTACCTCAGCGGTATTTACTGAAGGTCCTCAATGTATAGGACCTGGATTATGGAAATATTTATGATGATTATAGGGCTATAAAATGATAAATACGTATCAATTTCAGATCTCTAATCCCTCTGCATATTACATTAAATACCTGATAGATAGGATTATAACTATAGAATTTTACGTTAAATTTATCTTATAGGATTATTATTATTTTACCTTAAAAATATTATATCATTTTCCTTATTTTAGCTTGATTTATTGTAATCATAAATTAATTTTATTTTAACATTTTTAGGTACAGTTTTTATTGTATAACATTTCAAATAATAAGTGTAGAATTATATCACACTTTTTATATTTAATACTCAAAAAATCATTTTACTTTAAGTACAAATTACCTAAAATAATACATTATTTGATTAATTTACTAATAATTTTGTAGTTTGAAAAAATTTTTTCTCAAACTCATTTTATTTTAGAATAATTATTACATATGTTTGATAAATTATTAATTTATCTACAAAAATTTAGATATAATGATGATCACTTACAGTGAGTAAATTAATGTTTAGTAATTTTTAATAATTTGATTTTAAAGAACACAATTTAATTAATAGGACAATTTAATTTTTACAAGTATGAAAAAACTCAACCAACTCTTCCTTCTGTTTCTAGGACTTATGGTGGTATCCTGCGTCGATAACCAAGATGAAGAATACCTCATAGATGCAGGAACAAAAACAATCCCTGCTGGAAGTAGGGAAGTAAAGATCAACTTAGATTCTAAGTATGATCTTACCAATACTATCGCCTATGGTTTATATGACACCATGGCTATGAATGTTCAAAACAGGACCCTGGCTGTTCCTCATGGAGCATCAGATATGGTCATGTTCATGGATAAAAATTCTGATAAGATACTGGCAGTAGTAAAAGTGGGATCAAATGAGACTCAGCTTAACGTCAATGCGGAAAATGTGACTGCGGCCCTGCATGATATTTTACCGGGATATGCCAGTTTAAGCGTAGAAGACAGGCAGCATTTTGATCATTCTGCTCCTTCAGCTCCAGCCTACAGATCTTTAATTACTAGCGTAGATAAGATTCTGAGCTCCAAAGAAGGCATTTATTCCACCAATAGTGAGCTAGTGAATAATTTGAGAGCAATGAACAGCTTCATTGCAGAAAATTATAGTACTCAGAATAGTGGGGATGCCAGCCAAAGGGTAGCCCAAGATATGAGTCAATGGATCCAAAGTGGAGAAACTCCTGAGATTAATAACAGAAGCTATGGATATGTCGAGGCGAGATTCACCCCCAACAGGGATGATAAAGGGAAAGAAACTCATAGCTTTATCCTTAATCCAAGACATGTCTATCCTAATCAGTATTCCCTAACTGAAATCGATGTTCCTGACGGATATTATACACTGACCTTGACTCAGAAATCATCAGCAGCAAGACAGGCCAATCAAATGGGGCTAGCCAATAACCTGTTATTTCTGACTATTGGTGATTCATTTAATATGCTTCAAAGACAGGGAGCTGAAGAGTGTGCAACCAACATGGTGACATCCATGTATGCAGAGCTGGATAAGTTAAATGCAAATCCACCAGTGGACATGGATGACGCTTTCCTTAAAGCACTTACAATTTCCGCTAGAATGACCCAGGAACTACTAACAAGCTCAACCTGTGAGAGATTTGTAAATAACAACAGAGCTCTAATCGCTACTATAGCCCAGAGAGCTTTATTACTAGCGGCTACTTTAGATGGACCTACTTTATTGCAAGAAGGCGCTGGATTTATTTTCTTACTAGAAGCTATTTACATGCCTTTTGAGTTTGAAGAAAATTTAATGATCCACCAAAATAAAGTGGTTCCAGGTCAACTCAGATTTGAGATGGTAAGTAGCAGTTATGATAAAGAGTATCCTCGTAAAGCATCTTTAAATCCAGAGGTGAGAGCAGTAATTCTTAGTCAGTATGATGAAATAGACTTTACGATATTTTCAGTTGATTGGGAAACAAGATATGCCAACAATGGTACAGTTTCTGAATCAACCACCTATTTTAATGCGGAAGGCATAGCTACCACTACGTGGACGCTGCCTGATAGAAGAACGGACAACTATCTGAATGCTTTTGTGACAGATAGAGAAGGTGACCACTTGATGGGATCTTCTATGTGTTTTGTCGTCTCTACCAGAAGATTATAAAATCGAAGTCTTAAACAAATTTTTTTGAAGGTCATCCAACGGATGGCCTTTTTTTTATTTTTTCTACTATTTTTTCGTTTCAAGAGTGCACCTATTTTTAGAGCCAATTCAGTCTAAATATTCAAACTTTGGAATGGTGAATTATTATTAAAATGCTTATATTTCAACTACTTAAGAGTTAAAACTAAGTCACTATTTTTCACCATTATTTTCGTCAAATCGTCTGAACTGGGGCTGACACTCCCTATGATATCACAAAAAGAGAACAGTTTACATTTTAATCAATGCTCTGTAAAAATTTAAATAATACTGCTATGCCAAAATACGTAATTGAAAGAGAAATTCCCGGAGCAGGGAAACTCACAGAAGAACAACTTAAAGCTATTTCCCAAACTTCATGCGGGGTATTAAATAATCTTGGACCACAAATTACTTGGGTCCAAAGCTATGTGACAGGTGACAAGGTTTACTGTATCTATATTGCACCCAATGAAGAGATGGTCCGTGAGCATGCTAAGCAAGGAGGTTTTCCTGCCAATTCAATAAGTAAAGTTTTTAGTATGATAGACCCTACTACGGCTGAAGAGCCGGCAATAGAAACATCCGGATATTGATTGTTGCGACCTGCTTAGCACATACCCGCAGGTCGCAGCATTTATTATAAAAGTAATTTCATTCAACAATAATCTCAAACCCTTCCAACAATCCCCTCACGTTCTCCCTGGAAAAACGGGCTTTTTTAATTCTGTTGGTAAGAGGGTTAATCGTAAAATCATAAGATGTCACAAAATCTGCCCCTTCTAAAATAGAATTATTAAATACCGCTCTATTTAAATCGCAGTTTAAAAATACCGCCTGGGTTAAATCACTCTCTACAAAATCTACCTCTTGTAATTTGCAGTCTTTAAAGGTGGTTTTCTTAAGCCTAATTTGATAAAAAGATGAAAAATTTAATAAACAATGTTCGAATTGCATCGACAGTAAAAATTTATTACAGTTATTGAAGTGAAGACCCATTAATTTACATTTTATGAATTTACAATCTCTAAAAGATGTTTGACCCAAGATAGCCATACTCATATCACATTCTTGGAATATACATTCGCTGAAAACCCTACCCGTAAGGTTAGTAGTAGCAAATGTACAGTTTATAAACTGACAGTCCTCATATTCACCTAAGGGCAATTCTTTCTCCCGATAATCAATCCCTTTAAACTTCAGACTCTCTTTATATTCCATGTTATAATGGTTCTATGCATGATTATATACAGTATAAACCAAAAACCAAAGCAGCATATTATGCTATGGTTTTTGGTTTATTATTTCAACTCCACTGTAAAACCTTTGAAAGGGACAGGTTATATAATTTTGTAATCCATCACCCTATCTATCTGCAACTTCAGTTCATTTATATTTATACTGTTGATAATGCCATTGTCTCTTGCGTATTTTTTATTACGCAAACTGCTAATAATGCCTTCATACACCTGGACTGAAGACAGTTCTCCTGCATTGGTTTTCTTAGGCTTAATAATCCCATTGCTTCTGGCCAGATCCACCGCTTCTATGATCCTGAGCTGATAATTATCCGCTATTTCAAAGAAATTATCATAATAAAGGATATATTTTTTAGATATATCTACTAAATTATTCACGTTATTATTATAGTATTTGATGTCGGTTTCTTTTTGAAGTAATTCGGAATAATTAATTTCACCCCTACTATTGCTGTATTTTCTCTCTACCTCATTGAGATATCTTTCGCTCCAATCTCTGTTGAACTCGCTCAGTACTCTATTGAAATAAGTATCCACGCTTTCATTGGATTTTCTTTCTGAGACAGTATAATTTAGCCGTGGGGCATCTTTCTTTAGTTTATTTAATAAATCCAGTTGGAGGTTTTCCAATAAAACCCTCCTATCACTATTAGAGGTCTGGTTTACGACATTGGCCTTATCCAGCGTCGTATAATATGCAATATATCTGTTAAGCTCGTTTTCAAAGGTCTTAAGTTTGCCCAGATCATTTTTTTTGTCTGCCAAGGTAGCACTATATGCTACACTTAATATAGAATTCGACGCAGATACAGCATTCGAAACAAAAGGTACGCTTGCTATTATAGGACTACTTATAATGTTTTTTGAAATATCAATGAACCTATCTAGTTGCGTTCTATTGGGAAATAAAACTATCTTATTGGCAGATTCAATAATGATATCCTGAAAAGAGAAACCAAGAGGTCCTTCCTGGATACTACTTAAAGATTTGATATAGCCTTGATAGTCCTCATCTGTCAACCTGGACTTGAGGTCTATGATATCATCGCTCAGTACTTTATAGAGATGTGTTGAACTATTGATATTAGACCGGATCGTTTGCCACTTGGTTTCATCAGACATTTTTTTGTCTACAATCAGGTCATTGAGGGTCCTATTGGTTAGGTCAAGACTGTTTAAGAGTGTTTCATTATCTGATTTTAATAATTCCATTTCTCTTGTGATAATGACGATTCTTGCAGAATCCGTCACAGATTGGCTATAACCACTGAAAATGGAGACCAATACAAGAAACAAAATCATAACTGGTTTCATAAATAATCGGAGTTAGTATATTGATTATAACCTACATTCATTTTTTATCAGCAGGATTTTTACCCTGCTATAATCTTTTATTACTACTATTTTGTGTCAGTGGCTTTTATCTTTTTTAAAAGGTTCAATGATCAATATGGAAGTAAATCGCCGCGAATATAATATTAAAAAACAATACCTAAATATTCTATTTTACATGCCCATAATTATCTCAGTTAATGTTTGTTAAGAACAAAATATTTAAGATTCACTGTTTTTGAATTTGGGTTTGCTTCTATTTCTCTATGTTCCAATGGAAGTTCATTAGTCTGAAAACCTACCTCCCAATACCTTATTGATAAATCCTTTTTACATAAGTGGTTCCACTAATAATCGGAATTGTTATAGTTTCGAAGATTACAAATTATTACGATTATATGAAAAGCAGTATTTTAACCTTTAGCCTTATACTTATCTCTTTTTTGGGCTTTACCCAAGAAAGAGCGGAAAAAGGCAATTATGAACTCGCCTCTAAGTTTTCGCCGGACAAACTGAAGAAGATGATATTCTCTACTACCGTAGACCCTCATTGGCTTAAAAAATCGGATCGCTTCTGGTATGAGTATGAAACCAGTGATGGGAAATTTTATTATATAGTAGACCCAGCAAAAAAGTCTAAAAGCAACATGTTTGATAGAGATAAGTTGGCTGCGGAAATTTCAAAAATCGTAAAGGATCCCTTTGACGGGCAGCACCTAGATCTCGAAGACCTCAAGTTTTTGGATGATGAAAATACCATCAAATTTAGGGTAAAAAGCTCTGAACAGGTATTGAAAAAGGATTGGGATAAAATTAAAGAAAAGAATAAAAATGCTAAAGATTCATTAGAAAAGCGGACGTATGAATTTCACTATAATCTAACCAATCAGCAGCTGACAGAAATTGAAGATGCCAATAAAGATCCCGAGCGTCAATCTTGGGCTAATATTTCTCCGGATTCCTCCAGAGTGGTCTTTGCTAAAAATCATAATCTTTACTGGATGGATAAGGAAAATTTTTTAAAAGCGGTAGAAGATGAAAAGGATAGCACTATAGTGGAATACCAACTAACAAAAGACGGGGAGAAGGATTATGACTATGGAACTGGCGGTAGAGGAGAGGACAATGTAGATGAAGAAAAAAACAAAGATAAGCGCAAGAGGGCAGTTGTCCTATGGAGCGATGATTCGCAGCAGTTTATCTTCACCAGATCTGACAATAGAAAAGTAAAAGACCTATGGGTAATTCATAACACCAAAAACCCACGCCCTACTCTGGAGACTTATAAATATGCTATGCCAGGGGAAAAAGAGCAACCTATCCAGGAGCTGGTGCATTATTCCTTTGTTGCAGAAAATATGAACAGGCTTCCTGTTTCAACCTTTAAAGATCAGAATATAGGATTATGGTCCGCATCTTTTCCCACTAATGCCAGAGACGATGATTTTAAACCTGTCAGATGGCTCGGTGATAAGGATTATTTCTACTTCTCCATTACATCCCGTGACTTGAAGAAAGTGGATATATGCAGATGGAACCTTAGAGATAACAAAAAAGAAATCATCGTAGAAGAAAGAAGCAATACGTATATCGATATTAATAAACCTGAAATTCTTAGCAATGGCAGAGAAATTATACACTGGTCAGAAAGGGACGGATGGGGACACTATTACTTATACGGAACCGACGGGACGCTGAAAAGACAACTGACTTCAGGAAGCTATCATACTGAAAGTATAGAGAAAGTAAACGAGAAAGAAAGGAAGTTATACTTTATAGCCAATGGCCGTGAAACCGGAGAAGACCCTTATTACGAACACCTTTACAGCGTAAGCCTAGATGGCGGCGCGGTTACATTGCTAAACAGTAGCAATTTCAACCATAATGTGAGCATGAATGACAACAGCTCTTACTTTGTCAATAACTTTTCAAGAGTCAATACTGTACCTACCGCATATCTTCATGACAAAAGCGGTAGAAAAATAATGGATTTGGAAACTGCTGATCTTACTAATTTAATGGCAGCGGGTTACCAATTTCCAGAGCCATTTTCATTTAAAGCCGATGATGGATATACGGATCTTTATGGGGTGATGTATAAACCATACGATTTTGACTCTACCAAGAAATATCCGGTTATAGAATATGTATACCCAGGGCCACAAACTGAAGCCGTAAACAAATCGTTTGGCAGAGGGATGGACAGAATAGACCGTTTGGCGCAACTTGGCTTTGTAGTCATCACCACTGGAAACAGGGGAGGACATCCTGGAAGGTCTAAGTGGTACCATAACTATGGCTATGGCAATCTCCGTGACTATGGGCTTGATGATAAAAAAGCTGCTGTTGAGCAGCTGGCAGATAGGCATTCATTCATAGATAAATCCAGAGTAGGGATCCATGGTCACTCTGGAGGAGGGTTTATGTCTACTGCAGCTATGTTGGTTTACCCTGATTTTTTTAAGGTAGCAGTATCCAGTGCTGGAAATCATGAGAACAATATCTATAACAGATGGTGGTCTGAGAAACACCACGGTACACAGGAAGTCATTACACCAAAAGGGGATACCACTTTTGTATACCAAATTGAAAAGAATCCTGATCTGGCAAATAATCTGAAAGGTAGATTACTGTTGGTAACCGGTGATGTGGATAACAATGTGCACCCAGCTAATACCATCCGTATGGCCAATGCCCTGATCAAAGCGAACAAGAGGTTTGATATGATCACGCTTCCCGGCCAGCGACATGGCTTTGGAGATATGACAGAATACTTTTTCTGGAGAATGGGTGACTATTTTGTCCAGCACCTATTAGGAGACAATACCCCTCCACCTGTTGATATGCTGGAAGTGCAGCGGGAGAAACCGCAAAAGAAATAGAATTAAAGGCCTGCTTATAAAGTGGGCCTTTTTTTATTCTCATTATTTATACAAAAAATTTGCCTATCAATCATATTCACACCATTTAAAACAATAGTATTAAATGTAAATCCGCTTTTCTGACAAAAAATATAGATAACTTCTGAAATGCTAAATAAGGTAAGTTCAGGCTACTTGACCCTTCCTCTTTTAAAATGCTTTCTTATTATATTTTTTTTATGGAATATATATCGGCTGCTTCAAAATGAATACTTACTGAATTTACAATTTTTTAGGTTTACTTATTCATTTGGGGTATTTGCTAGCTGAAAAAGGCTATCTAAAAACTGGCGGTTTCCCATACCATTTTAATAAACCATATTTAATCTATATACTAGTAAGCAAACAGATTTTTTAGATCAACATATCTTAATAAGGTGATTAATTATAGCTTACTTTTTAGATAATTAGATTATAAATCATTAATAGCAATATTTATTTAACCTTTTTTTTAAACCTTAAAATT
>DATHVH010000118.1:0-2084 GCA_035461405.1 Anditalea sp. | reverse complement strand
ACCTTTCCCACTGTAGAGGAAGATTTGATTAACGGAGTCAGATCAGGGCGGTTATGCTTATCTGTAGGTGTAGGTACGGTGATGATATAAATGTTGGCGGAGGCAATGTCCCCCATCGCAGTGGTACAATAAAGTCCCTTCCCATCTAATTTTTGAACTGAATCTACCAATACGGATTTTAAGTTATGGTCATCCACTTCCCGCGTGCTGTCCTTCCCTTTATTGAGTTCATCTACCCGCTTTTGGTTGATGTCAAACCCTATAACTGAAAACTTTTTTGAAAATTCTACAGCTAGTGGTAACCCTACGTAGCCGAGGCCTATGACGGCGATTTGATTCTGCATGGTATTTTATATTGCTTTAAATAGGTTTATTTTTTTAATATGTATGTATGTGCTATTATAACACGATACTGGCTAACATTTAAAATGTTGAAATTCATCAGCTGTCAACGGTGGAATATTGATTTTTATCCTTTCCTTCGATTGCCTTGATATACTGATTGCTTATATACCTCCAGGTATAATTTTCATCTGCTACATCTTTCATTTTTTTGGCATATTCACTTCTTTTCATCCAGGCTTCTTCCTCATTTACATCAAAAAGATCATCTAAAAGAGTGGTCAATTCGTTCTGTTCCTTAAAATAGATAGCCTTATCAAAAGTACTGGCTTTATTATATTCTACATCATATGAGATGATAGGAAGACCTAAATACATCGCTTCTACCAATGAAGGATTGGTACCTCCAGCACTATGCCCATGGAGATAATAGAAACAATTGGATCTCAAAGCATTTAGTTCATTTGGATCATAAATAGGAGGTAATAGATATAAATTATCTCTGTTACCATATTTTTTAATCAGCTTTTTCCCAAACTTACTTGCTTCCCAATTGCCAATAATGATATACGGTATATTACAGCCAGATTTCAAATAACCTTTGATCAGCATTTTAAGGTTATTTTCCGGCTCAATCCTGCAAACTGTAAATAAATACCTATTCTGCAAAAAGGGATATTTATCCAGGTAGGGTGTTTTGAGTACAGAGGCCACATGATCTCCTCCATACGCTATTAGAAAAGACGCTTTCTGATATTCTTCCTTTACGTAATTTTGGATGTGAATATTATCAGCAATCACAGTATCAGAAAATTTCACTGCCAGCATTTCTGACCATTTCAAAAACTTCTTGGCCCAAAAACTCCATTTATCGCGTTTCCACTCTAATCCGTCAATGTTGGTAATAATTTTCCCTTTAAACAAAGGCTTAATGATAGGTAAAACAATAGCCCCGGAAACTCCCAGTACTAGAAGATAATCGTTACTTCTAAATGACTTTAGCAGAGAAATAATATCATAGGCAATACTTTGAATGCCGTTTGCCTTCATATTGACATAAATAAGTTCGGCACCTTTATACTGTAATTTTTTATCACTGTATCCACTGGACTCACAAAATACCGTTACCTCATAAAATTGAGGTAAAAGGTCCAGCAGATTTTCTACTAAAGTTTCAAAGCCCCCGTAATTAGCCGGAACACCCACTGTTCCAATGATGGCTATTTTCTTTTTAGTCATTCAAGTGATTTTTCATACTTTTTATCATTTCCATACGGCTGCTTTCTACGTTCAGTAAATAATAACGCTGGTGTGCCTTTAACATGTCTCTGGTGTTCCGCTTTTGTCTTTGCACTTCCATTTTTTGAACTTCCTCCAAAGCATCCTTTATAACGAAATATCGTAATGATTTCTGTCCTTCAGGATAAACAAAATGGGCATCTCCAGAGGGAAGGTCCGTATAAATAGCATTATTGGGTATCTGTGGAGACCATAGATTAAATGCCCACCGCAACATGCCGTCATATCCTTTAGATTTAGCCAGCATCAGAATGAAATAAATATCCATGGGATTGGACATCAACAACATATTGGGCTGCTTTTCGAAACATGTGGTATATAAAGAGGTTATTTGTCCAGCTTTTTTCCTGCCTTCTATAACATCATCTTCCATTACAACATTTACTGGTACAGAGTAGTCATAGACGTGTGGGGACAAGCTTGGATAAAACCTCCCGGCGTAA
>DATHVH010000117.1:0-16072 GCA_035461405.1 Anditalea sp. | reverse complement strand
GAAATGTGTCAATAAGGACGTATCGGCCAAAACCTGCCCTCTAGATTTTTCAGTCCTGGTCAGCTTTAACTTCAGCAGGCGGAGCTGTACAAAGAAAAATTCTTCAAACTTCAATCTGAACCTGGCCTTTTTCAGCAGCTCCGGATCAGAGGGGAAATGGATTTCTTTTATGGCCTGCTGTTTTGATATCAGATTGAACTGCAAAAGAATATCCGCAGGCAAAGTTTCCTGAATCTGCGGAAGAGCGGCTGCCAAAAGCCCTTCCATCACTTTTGATATGCCCTTACTGTCGAGATATCTGTTTTTAAGCTTTTCGGTAGTAGGGTAGACCGGCTGGAATAAATTCCGCTCTTCCTTGGCAGTGGTCAGGGGTTCCATCTCCGGATGGGGGATACTGTATTTCCGGCCATAAAGGCTCGGCTTACCAAAAGCAATATAGGCCGCTCCTACCACTAATTTCTTGACCACCCATTGAATCCCTTTAAACCAGGTAAGCTCCATCTCTCCCGTTTCATCGCGGAAGTAGCCCACCAACCGCTTTCTCCTTCCTTCCCCGATACTTTCCAGTTTCACCAACCTGCCCATCACCTGTACATGGTCCAGCTCGCTGTCCAGCTGGTTTATCTTATAGAACTTGGTGCGGTCCTCGTACCGGAAGGGGTAATGCTGCAGCAGCTCACCATAGGTAAAGATGTTGAGCTCCTTATTGATCAGAGCGGCTTTTTGGGGGCCTACGCCTTTAAGAAAATCTATTTTGGTGTCGAAGAAGCCTAGCAATGGTCGGTAGATTTCTAAACCTGTCAGGTCTCAAAGGCCTGACAGGTTTAATTATTTTAAAAACACCCTAAATTAAGACAAATACGGGAAAAGGTCGTGATATAAATAGGGAAACAATGATTATGGTGAAGTTATTTGAGGTCTTTTCAAGGCGTTTATATTTTCCAATAAATCCGAAGCGATCATTATATCATAAATTAATTTCAAATCATGTTAAATGTTCAAATCATATTATAGCTAGAATGTAGTATACGATTTTCAGCAAAGAGCTTGCTAGCTGAAAATTGAACTTGGATTATCCTAATGTCGGTAAACTTAATTTATACTTCACAGAAATCAATCTTATACCAATAACAATACCTATGGATATAAGCATGTTGATATCTCTTTCCACCTGTAAGTAATTCAATGTTAAATAGACAATAGCACCTGTTAGGCAAGCACTTGCATAAACTTCTTTTCTAAAGAGAATGGGAATTTCATTAGTAAGTGTATCTCTGATCACACCACCCATCACAGCAGAAAACATTCCCATGATAGCTGCAATTTCGACTCTTACTCCCAAGCTTAAAGCCTTTTCTACGCCTAAAATGGTAAAGAATCCTATGCCTAGCGTATCAAATAAAAATAAGGTCTTTCTTAATTTGGCGAGAGGTCTATGAAATATAAATGTAACCATAATACCCGCAAAAATGGCATAAAGAAACCATATATCACCCACCCAGACCAGCGGATAACTGCCTAAGAGTATATCTCGTAAACTACCTCCACCTATAGCGGTAATAAATCCAGTAAATCCAGCACCAAATAGATCATGCTCCCTATCCTGTACTGCAAGAGCTCCTGATACAGCAAACATAAAAGTACCTATAAGCTCAAGTGGGTATTGAATATCTATATCCATGTATTGTTAATTATTTGAAATTTCACCTTTTTGAAAAACAAATGTTCCCATCGTCCTTTTGTCATGCACCAACACCGTTTTGGGATCTTCCAGATATACCAAACCATGCGTCTCTATAATGGTGTTGAGCAGTTCTTTCGTAAGTATAAACCTGGTGCTGCCATCTGGGAATGCCCACTGTCCATATCCTAGAGGTTTACCCAACTCCAATATTCCTGCAAATCCGGTACACATTCTTAAAAAGAATATTCCCCCAGGTTTCAGTACTTTCATCATCTCGGTCATCATACCTAGAAAATGGGACTCATCCTTGGCGAAATGAAGTACTGCCGACGAAATCAACGCATCGAAAGCTTCCTTATGAAAAGGCATATCATCTACCATAGCTGTTTGGAAACGGTAGATATCATAATCTTTCTGAATGGTCTGAGCATAGATTCGGGCCATTTGTATTGCGATGGGATTATAGTCGACACCGAATATCTGATAGCCTTCATGCAAAAAATAGATGGTATTTCTACCTTCTCCACACCCGGCATCGAGGATTTTCATTTCTTTAGTGAACCTACCTTTGAGTATTTGGTCCAAAAGGTAGATGTCTATATTGCCCAAATGTTTGTTTAGTTCCTGTATGGTCATTTTTGTATGAGGTCTTTTTCTTTGAGGGCTTCCAGAGTCATTTGTTTGCCTATATCAATAATTTCTTTGGCGCGGTAAAATTCAAATGTGCCGCATTGCTTTCTGCTGATTTTGATATGGAGGTCCAGCGGGTGCTGTGCTACTATATAATCGGAAATCTTGTCCTGCATCACGTCCAGCGTAAAAGTCATCAGGTCAAAGAATCCCACAGATTTCATTTTGATATCCTCTTTCTTATCCTTTGGCAAATACTTAGTGATCTTTTGCTTGTATTCGACTACCCATGCGGGTACTGCTAGGAGACTGATTCCTTCTTTATCTATGTTCTTTTGGGAGACCAGGCACTGCAGCGGTCCATTGACATCTGAGGCTACCAATAAATCAGATTGGAAGGGCTTCACCAGACTTAGGGGAAGAGGATTAACAAGCCCGCCATCAACATACTGGTGGCCCTCCAGTACTACTGGTTGTATCACCGTGGGGATGGATGCAGATGCCCGGATGGCGCTGAAAAGACTCCCGCGATCAAAGATTTTTTCTTCACCGCTACTGATGTCCACCGCATTACATGAGAACGGTATACGAAGCGATTCAATCTTACTATCGCCGATGAGTGCCTGTATGACATTAAAAACCTTCTCACCTTTGATAAACCCACGGCTGGAAAGTGTGAAGTCCATCAATGAAAACACATCTATCCGGTCGAGGTTACAGATCCAGTGAGTGAATTCTTTTAAGTTACCTTTGGCATATACTCCAGCTATAAGAGCACCCATGGAGCAGCCCGCAATAGCATTTATTTCAAACCCATTTTCTTCCAACGCTTCTATTACCCCAATATGGGCAAGACCTCTTGCTCCACCACTCGAAAGCACCAAAGAAACGGTTTTAGTAGCCATAGTTAAAATGTCACTGTATTTTTATAATTTTACTTCAATAAACCAAAACATAAAACTACAACAATATGAGCCAGTTTAATCCTTTTCACCTAGCTTTTCCAATAAGGGATATAGAAGAAACCAGATCTTTCTATCAGGATCTATTAGGTTGTGAGATTGGTAGAAGCACAGAAAAATGGATTGATTTTAATTTTTTTGGGCATCAGCTCTCTGCCCATGTGAAGCCTGAAGAGCTACAGCAGGCTAAAGCAAATGAGGTGGACGGTAAAAACGTGCCGGTAAGACATTTCGGTGCCCTACTTGAGTGGGATGCCTGGCATGCCCTTGCGGATAAGTTAAGGGATCATAACATCGAGTTTATCATCGAACCCTACATCCGTTTCAAAGGTGAAGTGGGAGAGCAGGCAACGATGTTCTTTCTTGACCCGAGTGGCAATGCGCTGGAGTTTAAATCCTTCCAGGATCCCAGCCAGATATTTGCGAAGTGAAAAAATAGGACCGAAGACCGAAGACGGATGACCGAAGAAAAAAATCCCGATCAATTGTGTTGGTCGGGATTTTTTTTGGGGTCTAAATAATAAAGCGTTTTTGGATTCCTATTTACAACTTTTCATCAAAGGCTTTAACTGAGCGGAGGATGGTGATGACGGCATTGTGGTAGAAATCCTGGTCTATATTTTCAAATGTATCCGTAGGCTGGTGATAGTCCTCATGGTCCTCCACTCCGAAATAAATGTAGGGGATTTTCTGCATATGAAAAGGGCCGTGATCCGATGAATAAGTCCAGTCATCAGACCCCATAGCTGGGTCATCATGTCCAAACCTGAGATTTACTGGTGCTCCTCTACCTACCTGCTGAAGTATTGGCAGTAGGTGGGGACTGTGAAATGAACCTGTAGCATAAAGCTCGTTTTGTTCATTTCGGGAGATCATATCCATATTTATATTCAAAATAATCTGTTCCAGTGGAAAAGGAAAATCATTGATCAAAGCTCTGGCTCCCTGAAGACCCATTTCCTCACCATCCAAGGCGGCAAACATCATGGAATATCGAGGTCTGTTTTTTGAAAAATATTCGGCTAGGGTTAGTAAGGCAGCTGTTCCACTGGCATTATCATCTGCACCGTGATAGATGTCACCGTTATGCAAACCTAGATGGTCATAATGAGCGGTGATTACTATGATTTTAGAACTTTCATGTCCCGGTACAAATCCAATTATATTGGCAGCATTTTCATACATAACAGAATCCCTTCTACCGGTAAAAGTGAAATATTGAGTATGATCAGTGTATTGGCTGTTTAACCCCAGCTGCTGAAATCGCTGTCGTATATACTTTCTGGCTTGGAGATTTCCCTCAGAAAGGGTTTTTCTTCCTTCCAGTTCTGCTGATGAAAGATATTTAATATCATTAATGAGTTTCTCCCGATTAATGTCTTGTGCCCACAGATGGTTGCTAGCTAGGATGCCACAAATCAGAAATATTATTTTAATATATTTAGATCTCATTAGATACCAGGAAAAAGAGAATGTGAAGAAAAGTTGTTGTCCTATTTGATTTAATACAAATTAAGGCTTATTCTACGAAATTTTAATACAATAAGCGCTATTAAAAAGAGTTAATTTAAGTAGTAATCAGCCAAAATGATTTTAATTTGCGTTGAAATTGGTGTAGACCTATATGAGAGTAAGTTTATTAATTGTCTTTTTTATTATTGCCCGGGTTGCCTTTGCCCAGACAGCATTGCCAGATTTTTTTTTAGAAGGGAAATCTGTTGTGATGATTTCTACAGCTCCATCTGCACGACCTATTCTTTCATTTGAAAATATAGCCAATGAGATACATCCATCTTTGGTGTCTGCTGGAGGAGATCCTATAGGCTATTATGAACTAGAAGATATTATTCTGAGCGAGGAGGTACAGGCAGGTTATGCGGCCCAGTTTAATAAAAGACTGGTAAAGAGTATTGTTGTAATTACAAGAAAAACCAATGGGGAGATGCAGGCAAATATTCTTCCCTTTACTGCAGATCGAAATATAGTGCCATCAGCTTCAGCCTGGTCTCTCGGGGCAAAGGAATTGGAAAGTTTTAAAGAACTTCTGGCAAATTCAGGAAATGGGCAAAAGTCAAAAAACCTATTAGTCATAGATGTACCGGAATTTTTAGCTCCCTCGAATGCTGCAAGTGGAAATTACTTACGTCGAAATCCCTTAAACTTAAATTCTTTCAAACTGGCTGTACCCCTGACTGGAGCAGGGGGGGAGTCGGGATTTTTAGCATCGTATAGATATGATATGTTGGGCAAGTCCGAAAGTGAAATACAGAGGGCGCAGGTTCAGCAAAAAGATGAAATACAGCAGATCATGGACAGCTTCTATCCGCACCAGGTGGAGTATCTTACTGCCCCAAAAACAAATGCTGAACTCATAAAGGATAGAACTCAATTTATTTTGATGCGTGTGGAGGGTCGCGAAGGTGATCTTATGAAAACTATGGGAATCAGTCCGGAATCTACATCACGAGAAGAGTATAATAGAGTAGTGATCAAATATTATATCCGATTCTTGGTAAGGGATGAACAATACATCGGTCCTGTATGGGATGCTGATCCCAATTGGAAGATCGCTTTGACTAATTTTCTCGATAATCTGAAACTTTAACTTAAACCTGTCAGGTTTAAGCATAAAAAAAGTGTGCCTGTAACAGCACACTTATAAGCATAAATTAGTTCTAAATCTGGGTGACTAAACAACCTTTATGCTGATATCTTACTTGGTTTTATTTATCAATGGACCCCATTACTCGTTGCATAAATGCATTCATCGCTTCCTTCTTGTCCATTCCTTCCTTTATCATTTTATTTACTTCCAATGTTCCGTATAGATTGGATAGCATTTCGCCCATTACCTCTACCTCTTCATCTTTGAGTGAAGGTATTTCAGTCATGGATTCTAAAAGCTCTATGGTTTCATTTACCCAATCTTCGTCGTTTTCCTCTATAAACGATAATACGTGCTTAATTATTGGCAATCTCATCTATTATAGCTTTTAGATTTTCTTCTTTATTAGTCTGTGTCTGATTGATCAATTTACCACCTTTAAAAGATGCAAATGTTGGAAGATTTGTTACCGCTGCCAGTTTTCTAGATTCGGGCAATTTCTCTGCATCTACATATAAAAATTTGATACCACCATATTCATTGGCCAATCTTTTCATTTTTGGTTTCATGATCCGGCAGCTTCCACACCAAGTAGCGCCATATTGTACTATCACATTCTCATTAGTGCTGATTATTTCCTGTAAATTATCCTGTTCCAGTTCCTGTAACATTTTTCTATGGT
The DNA here is from genome assembly GCA_035461405.1 of Anditalea sp. Taxonomy (GTDB): domain Bacteria; phylum Bacteroidota; class Bacteroidia; order Cytophagales; family Cyclobacteriaceae; genus Anditalea. Next base: position 9,509 of record DATHVH010000117.1, on the reverse strand, counting down.
TTAGTCTTAAAATTTGATGCAAAGGTAGGTCCTATTAATTATATAAACCAATTGATATTATCTATCTCTAATAGAATTAATCAATACATGGCCTCATTTGAAAAAGGAATTAGTGCTAAAATGATGGCTTGTTCATAATATTCTTTTCTGGTAATGGCCCCGTTAGTCAATATGCCGACTGCGCCATCACCTTCTTTGGAGTTTTCCCTATTAAAATGCTGGTCATCCGCAGTGCCTAATTCCATTCCTCCTTTTATGAGTTTGGCGATCACATCAGGAAGATCAAATGTGGCTGTCTTTGCTTTTCCTGTTTTACCTTTTTGATCCAAAACCACAATAAACGCAAAAGCATTCATTTGGCCCCCTTTTTCTTCCACCCCTCCTTCTATACCAACCCAATAATCAGCTTCGGGGAATGCATTTTTTGCATTTTTTGCACGGTTCGTAGCTCCGGTAAGCGTTTCTTCATCCCCTTGTGGCTGGTCAGGCACGCCAGAGCTTACTTCTAGCCCCTGAACTAGAAAAGCATCTTCAAAAATTTTATGGAAAGCATGATCTGTACTTTTGATCTTGATGGGATTTCTACTGCCCACTACTACCATTTTTTGACGGGGGGTGGTCTGGATATTGGATCTTTTGGGAAAACTCATTTTGATATGTTTATTGTAAATAGCCTCCAGTACTACCAAAGGCCATTCTATTATTATGCCATATTGTGATAGACTTGATTGATGTCATCATCTTCTTCCATCCTCTCTATCATTTTATGGATTTCTTCTTCCTGTTCAGGTGTCAGTTCTGTCGTTGACATAGGAAACCTCTGGAATTCTGCACTTGTAATTTCTATATTTTTATCTTCCAAGGCCTTCTGCATATTGCCGAAATCTTCGAATGCGGTGAACACAAAAATCTCACCTTCATTCTCATCTATGTCATCTAGACCGTAATCTATAAGTTCAAGCTCTAACTCCTCTATATCCCAATCACCTAAAGGAAAACGAAATACTGCCTTATGGTCAAACATAAAGCTTACTGACCCAGAGGTACCAAGGGATCCCCCAGCTTTAGAAAAATAATGCCTGATATTGGCAACAGTGCGGTTGATATTATCAGTAGAAGTTTCAATTATAACAGCTATACCATGAGGCCCATAGCCTTCATAGATTACTTCTTCATAATCTTTTTCATCCTTATTGCTAGCACGTGCAATGGCAGCTTCTATCCTGTCTTTGGGCATAGAAGCACCTTTAGCGTTTTGTATGATCGTCCTCAGTTTGGCATTGTTAGCAGGATCGGGTCCCCCTGCTTTCACTGCCATTACTATTTCTTTGCCCAGACGGGTAAAGACCTTAGACATTTTATTCCAACGCTTAAATTTTCTTTCTTTTCTAAACTCGTATGCTCTTCCCATATAATATTTTTTTCAAGGATATAAATTATATCCAGGGCTTATGCTAAAACTTTACTTTTGGATTACTTTTTATAGGACTGTAAAAATAATAAATCTTTTCATTAGCCTGCTATAAATTCATTCCTATACTTGATTTATGAATAAATTTAAAATAAGTAGGATATTATAATAATCTCAGTTTTTCTAAACGGTAAGCATATAATATCGTTAATATTCTTTGATCCAAAAATTCTTTCTATGGAATTATCTTCTACTTATCCCTTCCCCAATCTCCCGGAGAGTCCTCACAAACGTTTAGTCATACTAGGAGCCGGGTTTGCCGGATTAAAACTGGCACAGAAACTTATTGGGAAAAACTATCAGGTAATACTGATAGATAAAAATAATTATCATCAGTTTCAACCTCTGTTCTATCAAGTAGCCACCTCGGGGTTAGAACCCAGTGCTATTTCTTTTCCTCTCAGAAAGATATTCCATCATCATAAAAATATTTCTGTGAGAATGGCAGAGGTTAAGGCAATTGATCAGCAATCCAATAAGGTATTTACCCAGTCAGGATATATTAGCTATGATTACCTGGTGTTGGCCATGGGTGCAGATACCAATTATTTTGGAATGCAACAGATAAAAGAACGAAGCATTCCCATGAAATCAGTCTCAGAGGCCCTATATATCAGGAACAGAATTATAGCCAACTATGAGAAAGCGATGAATACTTTCGATGAAGCCGAAAGGCGTGCATTGATGAATATAGTAATCGTGGGAGGTGGTCCAACTGGAGTAGAGCTGGCAGGAGCTATGGCCGAGCTCAAAAATATGATATTGCCTAAAGATTATCCGGAGCTTGATTTTTCGCAGATGCAAGTAATATTGGCCGAGGCTGGAACAGCTCTTTTGGCCGGCATGTCAAAGGAAGCCAGTGCCCATGCAGTGAAATACCTTGAGTCTTTGGGTGTAGAGATTATATTCAATGCTTCGGTTAAGGACTACGATGGAGATACAGTAAGGGTAGATGGATATCCTGATTTTAAAACAAAAACTCTAGTATGGGCTGCTGGTATAAAACCCAATGCCATAGAGGGTGTTTTTAGTGAACAGCTGGGTCCAGCAGGTAGATTAGTAGTGGATGAATATAACAGATTGGTCAGATCAGAAAATATCTTTGCTCTTGGCGATCAGTGCTTACAGGCATCTGATGAAAGGCCTCGCGGCTATCCCCAAGTAGCTCAGGTGGCCATGCAACAAGCTTCAAATTTGGCAAATAATTTAAAAAGATGGCAACAGCATAAAGATCCACTACCATTTAAATACAAAGATCTTGGGTCTATGGCCACAGTAGGAAGAAAATTAGCAGTAGTTGATCTACCCTTTTTAAAATTTCAGGGATTCTTTGCCTGGCTTACATGGCTCTTTGTCCATCTTATGGCCATATTAGGTGTGAGAAATAAATTGTTTATATTCTTAAACTGGGCTTGGGCATACCTATCATTCGATGTATCTCTTCGTCTCCTGATTAGGCCTAAATATGTAAAGGAACAAGAAAGGAAAGAAATGATTGAGGATAAGGAATAGGTTGTTAGATGATCGGTGTCAGTTGAGGGAGGTTAAAAAATTGTAAGAAGTGAAATGTAAGAAGTAAGAGGATTTTAGTTTTTCTTATGTCTATTTACAAGAGCTACCCCCAGCAGCATACACTATCTGATCACCATTATAACTTCTCTAACCTATATTCCTGGCTCCGCCTCTGTTCATAATATTTTCAAGGTACTCATTTGGAAGTTCTTGTCTTTTTCCTCCTTCCATGATAGTCTTTAAATAATCTTCACTTGGGAAAATATTCTCTTCGGTGTTCCTATTGATGAAAGTAAATGCCGACACGGGGCCACTTTTTGTAGAGATCTGAACTTCTATAAAATCATAACCTTGCTCGCTTTTTATAAAATATTTTCTTGTATTCTCATTGATATGATAAAGGGTGCCATAAACCATTTCCCTAGGGCTTGGGACTATATTTGCTCTGGCAAATCCATCTGGATTTCGCACATTGAATCTGAAACCATGGCCTGGCAGGATGCCTAAACCTTTTCTTCTGGATTTTTCACCTAAATTTTTTTCGAAAGTAGCTTCATCCAGGTTACTGGCATATGCAAAGTAAAGTATCTCATTCATACCTATAATTTATTAATAATAAATAAACTAGGCAAAAAGTAATTAAGATTTGTTAACAATATATAGTGTAAGTGTGATTAAACCTTACCTACGAACTCAAGTCTAATCACTGTAATTAAACCAAAAAAGATGATGAAAAAGCTAATGATTATTGCCGCCATAATTACAATAGTAAGTTTCAGTGCCGACGCGCAGCAACCAAGAAAAAGAGGACAGGAGAGACAGGAGAGAATAAGCCCAGAAAAAAGAGCTGAGATGCGAGCAGAAAGACTCGCAGAACAATTGGAGCTTACTGCCGAACAGAAATCCCAGATTTATGAAATTCATTTGGAAAGGGCAAAAGCTCAACAAGAAAGGAGAGAGACACAAAGAGAGGAAATGCGGGACAGAAGGGAAGCAATGCAGGAAGCCAGAAAAGAACAGCAAGCTGAAGTAGAAAAAATCCTAACTCCAGAACAAAAGCAAAAATGGCAGGAACTGAGAAATGAAGATCGCGAGAGGATGGAGAAATATAGAGATGCCCGAGGAAATGAGCAAGTGGATAGACTTCGAAATAATAGAAAGTCAGGAGACTTAAAAAAAGGTGAAAAAATAAAAAGAAATAAATCCAACAATATGTAACTCTGCGTAGTTACTATTGAAGATCAGCAAGTTATTATATAGTGGTTAAAGTGGTTAGTTGAGTAGTTCCGACAGGAACTTTTAAATGGGTAGATCTTTGGTCTACCCATTTTTTTTGAATAGTGGGCTTTAAGATGTGTATTAGCTATATTGTGATTTTAAAATTAAATTACTTAAATCCACTATTCATGAAAACATATTATAATCCCGACGATCTTAAAAAATTCGGTAATATCGGAGAATTCCAAAAAGGTTTGGCAGACAAATTTTTTAATTATTATGGAGAAGTTTTTCAGGAGGGGGCTCTTACTGCCCGTGAAAAATCCCTAATAGCACTGGCTGTAGCTCATACCTTACAATGTCCATATTGCATAGATGCCTATACTACTGATACACTGGAGAAAGGCTGCGATGAAGAGCAGATGATGGAAGCTGTACATGTAGCGGCCGCTATCCGGAGTGGTTCCACACTGGTGCATGGCGTACAGATGATGAACAAAGTAAAGGATTTAAGCATGTAAACAAACCTACGGTAGGGGCGTTAATAATTAAAATAGAATTTATAGCTTAATGAAATCACTCGATGCACAAGGCCTGGAAATGGCAAATGGGCAACATCAAATTAATTTTCTAGAAAATACTCCCATCAATGGCTTTGGACATACCAGCTTCCAAAATAAATTGGAGGAAATAGAGCTATTTCCTTTAATGCCCAAGAAACTTGAAATCTTCCAGATTAATTTAGGCAAAATGTGCAATCAGGTATGCAAACATTGCCATGTGGATGCAGGACCGGATAGAAGGGAAATAATGACACGGCAAACAATGGATGCCTGTTTGAAGGCTATAGAAAAAAGTGGTGCACACACGATAGATCTTACTGGTGGTGCTCCCGAAATGAACCCTGATTTCAGATACTTTGTAGAAAAATTAAGCGGATTGGGTAAGAAAATAATAGTAAGATGTAACCTGACTATAATAGTGGCCAATCCTAAATATAACGATTTGCCGCAATTCTTTAAAAAGCATAAGGTGGAAGTAGTTTCGTCCCTGCCTTATTTTACAGCAATCAAGACTGATTCTCAACGTGGTGAGGGGGTTTTTGAAAAATCTATCAAAGGTCTCCATATGCTAAATGCTGTGGGATACGGAATAGAAGGCTCAGGACTTATTTTAAATTTGGTGTATAATCCATCAGGTGCCTTTTTGCCTCCTGATGAAAAGGCGCTTAAGTTACAGTTTGAAAAAAAACTTGGTTCTCAGTATAATATATATTTTAATGACCTTTTTGCTATTACAAATCTTCCAATAAGCAGATTTCTGGAATACCTTATCCGAAGTGAAAATTATGAAGGGTATATGGAAAAATTGATTGAAAGATTTAACCCGGTGGCGGCGGGGAATGTCATGTGCAGAAATACCATTTCCGTAGGATGGGATGGATTTCTTTATGACTGTGATTTTAACCAGATGCTTGACCTTACTGTAAATACACCGCTATTTCATATTAATGATTTTGATATGGAAGTGTTACAGGAAAGGAAAATTATTACTAATAAACATTGCTTCGGCTGTACGGCTGGAGCAGGAAGTAGCTGTGGAGGTGCTACAAGTTAGTTATGAAGAGGGCATTGATCGTATTTCAAAAAAATCCCGAGCCTGGAAATGTTAAGACCCGCCTGGCGAAAGACATAGGTTATGAAAAAGCAACGGAAATTTATATTTTTTTATTGGCTCATACCCATCAGCAAGTCCAAAAGGTAGGTGCTGATATTTTTGTGTATTTTCAGGGAGGGATCAATGAAAATTATGTAGTACTTCCTCGATATTATTTAGCCCATCAGGAAGAGGGCGATTTAGGGAAAAAAATGGAATCTGCTTTTACAGAAATCTTTAATTATGGTTATGAAGAAGTGATGATCATAGGCTCTGATTGCTATGAACTAGACTATGAAATAATAGAGGAAGGTTATAAGGGTTTAGCTAATCATGATCTGGTAATAGGACCTGCTGAGGATGGGGGATACTATTTATTGGGAATGAAAAAGCTTAATTCATTCTTGTTTAGGGATAAGCCATGGAGTACCTCCTCGATATATAAACTGACCCTACAAGAAGCGAATTCCCATGGTTTAAGTGTTTATAATTTACCTACTTTAAGAGATATAGATACCAAAGAAGACCTCGGAGAATTGAAGGAATTTTTTGATATTGATTAGTTAGTATCAAGCAGCTAGTTATTAGTATCATAAGGACCAAAGGGACCATAGTAGATAGGTAAAAAAAAGTTTACAGACTTTTTAGGATCTGTAAACTTTTTAATTGGGCTATTAGTCAGGACGATACTCGTCATTTGTGCTTCGACCTTCTAACTTCCTACTTAGTACTTAGTAAACTATACCTGCTTCAACTTACCATATTCTAAATATGATTCATCTTTGTGCTGAAGTAAACTATAGCCTTTTAGATATTCATCTACTTTCACCGCAGCTTCCCTTCCTTCGGAAATAGCCCATACCACCAGTGATTGGCCTCTTCTCATATCGCCTGCCAGAAAAACTTTTGGATTGCTGCTTTTAAATTCCTTGGATTTAGGTAGACCATTTTCCATAAGGTCCACACCGAAAGCTTCAAGTAATCCATTCTTTTTAGGACCGGAATATCCTATAGCCAGGAATGCTAAGTCGCATGGTAAAATTCTGGACGTACCTTCTATTTCTACGAATTTCATGGTACCGTCCTCTTCCTGCCATTCTATATTCACTATTTCAAGCCCACTTACTTTTCCCTGATCATTAGAGATGAAACCTTTGGTCATGACAGACCAGACCCTTTCAGCACCTTCTTCATGTGAACTAGAAGTACGGATGGTCATTGGCCATTCTGGCCATGGATTGAGCTGAGTCCGTTGACTTGGAGGTTTTGGAAGGAGTTCTAGCTGTGTTACCGACGCGGCTCCATGTCGTCTGGAAGTACCTATACAGTCACTTCCGGTGTCCCCGCCGCCTATTACTATTACATGCTTACCATTTGCATTGATAGGGTTGGATGGAATTTCGCCATTCACTACCCTATTTTGATAGCCAAGAAACTCCATAGCAAAGTGCACTCCAGGGAGATCATGGCCATTAATTCTTAATTCTCTGGGCTGTTCTGCTCCTGTAGATAAAACTACTGCATCGAAATTTTGTAAGATGTTGTCTGCTTTGATATTGATGCCGATTTCAGATCCTGTAGTAAAAACTACACCTTCGTCATTCATAATATCTATCCTTCTATCGATAACCCATTTCTCTAATTTGAAATCTGGGATACCATATCGAAGCAATCCACCTATTTTATTATTCTTTTCAAATACAGTGACTTTATGACCGGCATGATTAAGCTGATCTGCTGCAGCAAGACCTGCTGGGCCAGAACCTATTACGGCTACGTTTTTGCCGGTTCTGCTTTTTGGGACACTTGGCTTGGCTATACCGAGTTCATATGCTTTTTCTGCTATGCTTTTTTCGATCAGCTCAATGGTCACCGGATCTTTATTAATACCCAGTACACAGCTAGACTCACAGGGAGCTGGGCAGATCCTTCCGGTAAATTCAGGGAAGTTATTTGTACTTTTTAAAATAAAATAAGCCTCTTCCCAATTGTTCTGGTATACCGCTTCATTAAATTCAGGTATGATGTTACCCAATGGACAGCCTTGATGGCAGAATGGAATTCCACAATCCATACATCTAGCTGCCTGCTGATTTAACTTTTGTTCATCTATAGGTTTATAGATTTCATTAAAGTCATTAACTCTCTCTTCTACCGCACGGGTTTCCGGGGTCTCTCTTTTATATTTTAAGAATCCTTCTTTCTCTCCCATTACACAAATGATTTTGATTTACCCAACGCATTTTTCTTAAGCACAGCTTTATAATCTCTTGGGAAGACTTTAATGAAAGCATTTTTTCTATTTTCCCAATCTTTCAAGATTTCTGTTGCCAAACGACTGCCGGTATATTCGACATGTTTGTTGAGTTGAACGTATATTTCTAATTGGTCATCTTCTTCCAGCGGATCTAAATCCACCATTTCAGGATTGACCAGTGCTTCGTGTTCTTTATATATGTAGGCGATGCCACCGCTCATTCCGGCTGCAAAATTCCTTCCTATATCACCTAATATCAGCATCTGTCCACCAGTCATGTATTCACAGCCGTGGTCCCCGATACCTTCTACTACTGCTTTGACGCCTGAATTTCTTACTCCGAATCTTTCTCCACCCTTACCATTGATGTAAGCAGATCCTGATGTAGCACCATAGAAGGCAACATTGCCAAGAATTATGTTCTCTTCAGGCACAAATTTGGCATTTCGGTCAGGGAAGATGATGAGTTTTCCTCCAGAGAGTCCTTTTCCGAAGTAATCATTAGCTTCTCCTTCTAGGGTGAATGTCACCCCTTTTGTAAGGAATCCTCCAAAGGTCTGTCCTGCTGATCCATGAAAGCCAAACTGAATGGTGTCTTCCGGTAAACCAGCACTACCATAAATCTTAGAGATTTCATTGGATAGCATAGCGCCCACCGTCCGGTCTACATTCTTGATATTAAATTCAGCTTTTACTTCACATGCTTGCTCTAGTGCAGGGCCAGCCGCTTTGATAAGTTCTCTGTCGAGTACCTGTTTTAGCTGGAAATCCTGATCTATTTGCTTATAGATGCCTACATGGTCTGGTACTTCTACTTTGTGGAATATAGGACTCAGATCTACTTTATCCCATTTATCATGGCCATGAATAGTAGCAGCTTTCAATACCGTACTTTGACCTACCATTTCTTCTATGGTCCTGAAACCAAGGCATGCCATGATTTCTCTTAAGTCCTCTGCCAGGAAGCGGAAATAATTTACCACATGGTCTGGATTACCTGTAAAGAGCTTTCTGAGTTCAGGGTTTTGGGTAGCTATTCCTACCGGGCAGGTATTCATATGACATTTCCTCATCATGATACAGCCCTCTACAACTAGGGCAGCAGTAGATATGCCCCACTCTTCAGCCCCAAGTAGGGTGGCAATGGCTAGATCTCTGCCTGTTCTTAATTGTCCGTCAGTTTGAAGGACTATTCTGTTCCTCAAATTATTTTTTACCAAAGTCTGATGAGCTTCAGATAATCCCAGCTCCCATGGCAATCCCGCATGACGGATAGAACTAAGTGGAGAAGCTCCCGTGCCTCCATCTGCTCCTGCTATTAGGATGACATCGGCATTAGCTTTGGCTACACCAGCGGCTACTGTACCTACGCCTGCCTGTGAAACAAGCTTGACA
>DATHVH010000116.1:0-22641 GCA_035461405.1 Anditalea sp. | reverse complement strand
AAGGCATTAACAAACTCGTTTATGGAAACAAATCAATGTTTGTTTCCGACAATAGAGGGTTGGGTGAGTGGCTTAAACCAGCAGTTTGCTAAACTGTCGTACGCCTAAAAGTGTACCGGGGGTTCGAATCCCCCACCCTCTGCAGAATTAAAGCCTGGCGCATTGCGCCGGGCTTTTTGCATTTTATAGGCATAGAGCTTTTCCCCTCCAAAGACTGTAAAATGAAAATTTAGGGGCGGTTTTGCTCAATGTATAAAATTTAAAATTGTTATTTAATTTTTTAGAAAATCATTCTTGTGTTGTAAAATTTTATAACTGTACCGGAGCAAGGATTGGCTGCTCAATTAAAAACCTATATACGAAAGTAGATTTTAACTCTCCCCCAGATCCCATATTTTATATAAAAGAATGGCCTTAAAAATAGTCCCGAAGTGCTTTTATCTACTTTATAGATTATTTTTCTTTTTACCTGATCCTATTGGTGCAGGGACTTTTTTGCGGATGTAGACTATAACCCAAATTGTATTAAAAAAATAAAAATACTAATTCAGTGTAAGAATTCGAGATCAATAGTCACTAATGTATTAAAAGGTAATTATAAAACATTTTAATCAACTGTGATATGAATAAACTAAGAATGATTTTTTGCTTTGGTATTTTGTTGCTGAATCAAAGTTTAAGTGCACAAGAATCTGAAAGATGGTATAAGGTTTCTTTGGGTGGAAATCCGGTAGGCTATTCTTATGAGAATATTAATGTTTCCGAATCCCAGACTAAGACTTTGTTGGAATCAAATATCAAGATTGGAAGACTTGGTAATAGTGTGGAAATGGAAACCAAAATAAGCTATTATGAAAAAAATGACGCATTATCTTTAATCAATTCTGAGATAAATGTTTCCAATGAAAAAAAGATTGAAGAAATAGAGATAAAGCCAGGATACGTGCTTGTCCAATCACATGAACATTCAAGAGAAATCACATTAGATAAAGTATTACATGGACCAATGCAGATTACAGATTTGATACAGAATAAAGTATTAAAAAATCAGGAGACTATTCAATATACAACCTATTCACCTGAATTCGGAATGATTTTATCAGGAGAAGTTAAATTTATTGCTGAAGATAATATTCTTATTAATGGTTCTGAGATAAACGCTTTTCTACTTGAAGAAAGATATTTGGAATTACCAATTACCAGAAAAAAATGGGTGAATGAAAAAGGACAACTATTAAAAAGTATTGAACCCAATCCGTTCGGAGAAATGGAAATTGTTCTTACAACAAAAGAGAATGCCTTTTATGCATTTAGCAATAGTGTGGAACTTCCCGAGAATGCATATGGCCAAACCATGGCTTATTCAAATTATAGGCTACCCATGGCTAGAAGTGTCTCTTCAATAAAAATAAAAATCACACATAAAAAACCGGAATTGGGATTTCCCGATCTTACTAGACATAATCAAAAAGTCATTAGCCAATCAGAAAACGAAGTAATATTACAGCTAAACAAGCCCATATTGGCAAAAAGCAATCTGTCTCCAGTGATTCCAATAGAATATCTGGAACCAAACTCTACATTGGACAACAGTGATAAATTTTTGATTGAAAAAACCAAAGAGGTCATTGGCAATGAAACAGATCCTTGGAAAAAAACCATGCTAATTACGCAATGGGTTAATCAAAATATGGCTTTTGACGCAGGAATTGCATTAGCAGATTCCCGGGAAGTTATAAGGGATTTGAAAGGAACTTGTGTGAGTTATGCCATCCTTACCGCAACTATGTGCAAAGCTGCAGATATCCCCTCTCGTTTTTTAATGGGCTATGTATATGTAGATGGTGCCTGGGGCGGCCATGCTTGGGCAGAGGTAAGTATTGATGGGAATTGGGTACCAATTGATGCTGCTGTTCCAAACGATTCGTTTATTGCCGATGCAGCACGATTTGCTATGATAAGTTCCTCACTTAAATCAGGTACAGGAGAATTAAATATCTCAGGGCTTCAACTTTTCGGAAATATTGATATTGAAACACTAGAGTATAGCTTGGACAAAACCTCCAAAAATATAAACATCAAAAAGCCATATAGTATTGATCAAGATACTTATAACAATCCCGGATTAGGATTCAGTATGGAGAAATTGACCGATTATGAGTTTTCAGATTTGGATAGGTTTTATCCTGAAACTATTATCTTGAAACAAACTAATGGCAATTCAGAAGTAAAACTAGAGCATTTAAGTTTTGGGTTGGTTGAAAGGACCGAAAGTCAAATTGAAGAACTACTGAAGGGGGTAGATATCACTGAAGCCCCTGAGCAGTTTTTTATGGGAAATTTTCAAGGGCATAAAGTATTCGGCGCTGATAAATCTTTGGCCATTATAAAAGTTGATTCAGATGTACTTTTACTTACAGCTGGAGGGGAGGCACATAATCACCTTTTAGATCTTGCATTAGAAAAAATTAAACTAAATAACAATTAATGATTACTTCACAAATTCCCGTAACGTTTACGCTTGATTTTTAAAAATGACTTTGCAAGATAAATTTACTGAGGAAATAAAGGCACACCATCGTATTATACGAAAGGTGTGCCTTATATATGCCAAAAATCATGATGACAGAGAGGATCTTTTTCAAGAGTGCCTATTTAATGCATGGAAGGCATTTCCAAAATTTCGTAATGATGCTAAGTTTTCAACTTGGTTTTATAAGGTTGCTCTCAATACAGCTATGTACAGTAATCGTAAAAATAAATCTGCAACTCTGGAAGTGGATTTAAATTTCGCTATGGAATTGAGGTCTGATCAACCTGATGTGCATCAAATAAAACAACTTTATCAGGCAATTGAGGTTCTCAATGACATAGAAAAATCCATTGTAATGTTGTCCCTAGAGGAAATGTCATACAAAGAAATAGGAGAAATTACCGGATATACAGAAAACAACATCGGTGTAAAAATTAATCGCATAAAAGAAAAACTTAAAAAGATTATTACCCATGAAGGATTTTAATGAATTAAAGGAAGGATGGAATAAGGTGAGCCAACATCAAGTACCGGTGTCTGACGAAGCTTTAGAGGAAAGGCTAAAGAAGGTTACTACTGCTCAAAATCACATTAAAAGAATTTTTAAAATAGAGATTCTGGTATCTTTAGCCATTTTCTTGGTTTTTATATTGTTTTTGATTTTTAAAGGTGGTATAGAGCCATTTTTCATAAAGATAATAGGTATAATCCTTTTGTGCAGTGTACCGGTGTACTTAAGATTTTTTATAAGTCTGAAAAAAATCATGGGAATAGATTATACCAATTCATTAAAGAGCAACCTTATAAGAGCAAAAGACTATTTGAAGAACACTATAATAATTTACTATATAGCAATAGCAATAATGGTGGTGCTACTTGCCTTAATGAGTTGGACAGATGATTTTTTCAAAAACCTGGATAATTTTTGGAAAGTAGGCATTATGGTATATTACGTAGCAATTTCTCTATCATACGCTTTCATTATAAACAAGAATTATGGCAGTAGATTGCGTGATATAGAAAACTTATTAAATGAAAAATAGGGTTTTTACTCAAAGCCTACTAAAGACTCTATAGAAGCCGTCATAAAAATGTTTTACGATGTAATATCTGGACAGTTCGAGAGAGTGGGACCTTTTTAGGACTTCAGAAAATAATATGGGTACTTTAGATTCTGTACCTGAAGAAGTACATTTATTTTAATATGACAAACCTCTTTAATTGTTATTAATGAAGGTTTATAAATTAATATTTATCCAATAAACTTTAGATTTCAATATTAATTATTAATTTCACATCTTGAAATTTCGGGGTGTAGCGTAGCCCGGTATCGCGCCTCGTTTGGGACGAGGAGGTCGTAGGTTCGAATCCTGCCACCCCGACTTTAGAAAGCCTGCTCATGCTGAGCAGGCTTTTTTTTTATGCACTCACATTGCCTTATAATTTAACCTTTACCAATTGGTTTTTTGATATTGTAAATTCAATCTCAGGAAATTTGAATTAAATCATAAAGGTATCTGGGGATAATTGTGTATTTCTTTCTCCTCCCCGTTTTTTACATTGATTATCCTGCTTGGTCTTTGATTTTTAGCTATATCTTTTGCTTTATTGCAAGCGTCCTCTTCATTTCTGAAGGCTTCTACAAATTGCTCATCATGGTTGAATACGTGCCATTCTTTTTTTTCATCCACCCAGAGCACACGGAAGGTCTTCTCATTTATAACAGAACTTTTACCTCTTAAAAGGTCGAGTATGATTTTACCGTCACTGTAGTTTCCGTCCGGATAAGGCATTGGAAGAAGTGCAAAAAATATATAATAGATTGAAAAATAGGTAAACTGGTATGTAAAAATATTTGTCTCTATCCATTCTTGCTCCACCAGTATGATTACCACTATCACTCCCAGCAGATTAAATAAACTCCCTCCACTAAAAATCAGGATATTGCCCCATCTTTTGTTTCTTTTTAGGTTTTCAAAAGTACACATGCCATACCAAAAATAATATTTCCGCACTTCCAGCATTCCTTTTTGAAATATAGGCTTGCCCGTACCTATACTCACTTTAATATTTTGACCGCCCATTATCCAAGCACACAATACATGACCTCCTTCATGTAAAATAGAAATCAACGGCATTACCAAAAAAAATGCTAAAATAAACTTCGGTAAATCGCTAATCCCAAACATTCAAAATCAATTTATATATGAGCCCTCTCATTTTGAATAGAAAATTATATAATTTGTTTTTGCCCTTTCTTTCTCAATTGGTAGCAGTCAACAGGCGAAAAACATTAATAAGTCTGTCTTAATACCATAAAATATAATTGTGCCTCAGTAATCATGCCTATATACTACATGGTCTACTCTCTCATATAAAAATAAAAGCATGATCTTAATGACCATGCCTTTTATGCATATTTATATTAACCCGTTATTCCTGAGCTGCTTTTTCATTGATTTCACTTTCCGCCAATTTAGTCAAAAGCTTATCGGTTTTCTTTTCTTCTTCCAAGGTCTCATTTAACAGATTAGCTATCTCATCGTTTCCTATTTTCTTAGCAAGAGATATAAGGCTACCATAGGATGCGATCTCATAATGTTCTATTTTCTGAGATGCGATGATTAAGCCTGCATCTCTTACCATCGTATCTGCTTTGGTATCTTCCATTATTTCTTTGCCTTCTTCGATAAGCCCTTCCATAGCTTCGCATTTCTTAGCACGAGCTGCTACATCCATGATGCTGAAAATCTTTTCAAGCCTTTCGACCTGTCCCTGGGTTTCTTCCTTATGCTTCTCAAATGAGGATGCTAATTTTGTTGAAGTAGCCGCTTTCTGCATTTTCCCTAATGCATCTATCAAATGTTTCTCCGCCCAGTAAATATCCTTTAACTGATCCTGAAATAACTTGAAGAATTTTGAATCCTTAAATTTTTTAATATCCTGATTGTTTGCCATAGTGGTTATTTGGTTTGAGTTTATAATGAATTTAAAAATAGATTTATTCAAATATATTTAGCTATTATTTTATTCAGGATAACAAAGAGCTATAATTATACCTGCGATTTGCAATAGGAAATTATCTATTAGAATGGTTATAATGAGAGAGTAATTGGTAAACTATACATTAAAAATAGGAGTAAAAGCATTTTAAATTTTGAAGTATCTTAGACAATTTGTATCTCTTTCTCTACAATAGAGAACAACCTGTATCTGTATTATAATATAGTCCAATTTCTATTAAGGTTTACAGCCATTTTTTTCAAGTGTATCGTAAATTACCGGATTCAATATAATTGATCCAGTTCATCACTATACCTTATTGGTTCTATTTTAAGTTTTCGATCTGAAACAAAATGAAAATTATGCTAAGGCAGTTTGCTTGTGCTTATAAATATTAAATTATTTTTATATGAGTCTCTTATGGGTATTGTTACTTTTTGGCAAGGACTTAGTATCAGCTTTAGAAAGCGCTTAAAAACCCATGGAAGATTATATTTATTTGATTATCGGATTAATGCTATTATGCATCGGTTTTTTTGATTTTTTTTATACTACACTCTCTGCTAGCAATTCATCTTTTATTACTTCTGCTGTCAGCAAAGTAATTCATAAGGTAATATTGCTCACTGAAAAAAAGTTTGGCAGAAAAGTGTTTGCCCTAAGCGGATTAATATTGAATTTATCCATAATCTTGGTTTGGATATTAATTATTTGGGCCGGATTATATTTTGTGTATACCTATGACGCTGAATCCATATTAAATTCTAAAGGTGAAATAGCCACCTCATCAGAGCGGTTATACTTTACAGGATATGTTCTTTCTACATTGGGCAATGGAGACTTTTTCCCTGTATCCACCTTTACACAATTGATTTCTAGTAGTTTTTCTTTTTTCGGTTTTATATTTTTCACCACTGCTATGACATACCTTATATCTGTCTATTCTGCTGTGATAAACAAAAGACATTTATCTTTGGCCATACGAAACCTCGGAAATAGTCCTGAAGAAGTAATACGAATGCTCCATAGCGCTCAACCATCGTTTATATATACACAGATCAATTCATTACAAGAAAAAATAGACCTTGTCAATGAGCATTACCAGGCTTTTCCACTTATCCATTACTATCATAATGTGGAGATCAATACTTCTTTTTCCCTCAATATTGCTAAACTGGATGAGGCACTCACCATCATGCTAAGTAAATCCACATCACCACACAATAGAGAAATGTATTTCCTTAAAAAATCTATGGATTCCCTGCTTAACCGTTTTGATGAATTCCATAACATCCCACATATTAAAGAATCAACTACACAATTAGATTGGAAATACCTCGGGAATATAATACCCCAATCCGGAAAAGAGCTTTCCGAAAAACCTGAAATTGTATATAGGAGAAAAATTTTAACTTCGATGTTGCTTCACGAAGATTTAAAATGGGAACATGTATATGAAACAGGGAAGCTACCCAGTGATGAGTAATCAAAAAAATTCAGTTTATTTTTTTAAATGGTGTTCTATCTACCTACAAGAAAATTGTTTTATTTTTCATAATCTTTCGCATCTTCATCATTATCGACATCATAGGTCATTCCTTGGGCAAACATAAACAGACCATAACTTATGGTCCCCAGTGCAACAACAGCAAATAGAGGGTGCCATATACTGCCCAAAAAATCAAATGCTTTATCCGTATTCACCACCATTTCCTGGTCATTTTCTATTCCGGCCTTAATATAAAAAAAACCTATAATCCCGATAATAATCCCCCTTGCGAAATACCCTGTATCTGCCAGAATGTGCATTACTTTTTTAATAGGTTTGCTAAAATGTGCGATATCAAGCCTTTCCCGATATCCATTGGTCACACCATAATAAAACTGTACTATGGCAGTCAACATTACGATGACTCCAAGGGAAATAATTAATAAATCACCGGAAGCCATTTCCAAAACATCACTTACCATTTCTCTCTCTTCATCAGGCTCACCATCCTCACGTATACCAGTTGTGCCAAATAGCACCATAATAGCGGAATACGCAATAAATGCATCTGCTACTGAACTGAGTGCAATTCCGATCCTTCTCCCTATGCCTATATAATTACTGCCATAATTATAAGGATCAACATATGCTTCATAAATTCGCCAGACAATAAAGCCAATTGTTCCCGTGAGAATAATTCCCACCACCAACTGGCCAACAAAAAATTCGTCTAACATCTCTAAAAGACTGCTTTCATCAGCACCTCCATCTTTTAATTCAAAAAGTGAAAGTAGAGCTATTACACCAATGGCTACATAGATGATTCCGGTAGATATACTGCCATACATGGGTAAATAATGTACAAAAAACTTCTCTTTTTTACTTTCAGACATTGATCAGGTTTTCTTGGTTTACCCTAATGATGGATATGATTTTCTTTCTGGTTAGGGGTTAAATCTCCAATTCCAAATTATAAATTATTAACAGTATGTATTTGTTGAATCATATTCATACAAGAAAAAAGCATGCCTATTAATTTACAAAAAAATTGAAAATTTTATCCAACAAAATGATCAAACAATAAGATTTACATCATGCACTACTCGGTCACATAAGTGCATATAAGTAAGAGGATTTATAAATAAAATAAATAAGTCCACCGGATTTTTGCGCAAACCGTGGGCAGTCTGGCTTAATCCTGTGGACTTTGATATATTATCAAATTTCATCAAAAACTTCCCAATAAAAATATGGAATCGCTCCCACAAATGTAGGATCTCCAGATGAACTGGATTTTAATATCCAACCATCTCCCATCAAAAGTGGCATTATAAACTCATTGTATGAAGTCGCCAAACTCATGTTATAATGACCCACTATAATCTGAATTCCTCCCGGTACTGCATTATTTTTGATAATCTCTGTCACATCATCATATATAGGCGATTTAGGGTTAATATTTTGATGGTTTATTTTTGCATCTTGGATTATAGGTACGTCCAGTTCCATATATTCCAGCGTTTGGACAGCTCTACAAAATTCACTGGAAGTATTGGAGGTCACAGGAATTTCAAGTTTCTTTAATATTCTTCCTATATTTTTTGATTGTGCTATCCCCAATTCATCCATTTGCCTAGCTACTTTATCATCACATGATTTCCACCAGTTAGCAATATTAGAAGAAGATCTATCTACTCCAATACTGGAAAGTGCATGTCTTAAAACCAGAGTATATCCATCTGGCTCTGTTTTCATTTTTTTAATAGCGGATACTACATCCTTTGCATAGGCTTTATTTTTGGTTATTAATAAGGGTAGAGTATGAACCGTACCAGGTTCATTTTCATAATGATAATTAACCCAATAGGCTCCTTCCGATAATGTATAATTCCCCTGCCCAGTACTGCTTATCTCAAAAGTCCTCTTAGTAGGATGTGAGGTGAAAATAGCCGGATTAGAAGTTCGAAGATGTATTGGGAATTCTTTCTCCTCATACCCAATAATATAAATACCCTCTATGTAATCCTCCGAATCAATTTCATTATTATAAATTGGTGTAGGTTCTTCTTCTGAGCTGCAGGCAGTAATTATGGCAAGTGGCAAAATGAGGTAGAAGAATAAAGCGAAGCTAAACGTGTTTTTCATTCAGTAGTTGGTTTTTTTATACTATAAAAATATCAGCACCAAATATACAAAAGGGAATATAACTTTTATATTAAATTTTATTACAAAAAAATTAATTTTACCAATAAATAGGATTAGACTTTAAAATAATAAATATCCAAAACCGATTATTCTTTAATCAGCGCGGTTTCATTTAATTCCATTGTATGAAATGCCTCGTAAAAAGTATTGCCTAACTTAATATGGTTAATAAGTTGAATTAATTTTTCTTGAGAGTACCATTTCCCTACTTCATATTTTGCTGCCATATAATGCAGCATTATGTCTTCTCTGGTTCCAGATTGGAACGTGCGGAGATCATTCATAATCTTTACGTCCGGAAGCTCCTGAAAATCCCGGGTTTTGATTCTTAAATTTTTTTCTGAATAATAACTTCTTCTATCTACCTGCATGGCTAGCCCTTCATCAAACCAAGCGGGAACAGCCAGCCTTTTAAAAAAACCGAGTCGCTCATATAATTCAGCATGGGATAACTCATGCGCTATTATATTTATATCAATTCCATCTTTACCCAAGATAATATATGATCCTAATTTGAGATGTGCCAAAGCAGGAACGGTAGAAGACATGCTGTATTTAAGGAAATCTTCTTCCCTATCGCAATAGATAAACTTGGGGTAACTTGTCTTTTGTCCATATAAAGCAACTATCCTTTCTGCCCCTAATTCTATCAAAGTATGAAGTGAATCTATTTTTTCCTGGGGGGTGTCAGGATGATAGTAAATCCGTCCATTTCTCTTAAAATTTGAAAAATCTATAAAAATTGCTCTGGTCTCATGGGGAAAAATTAAACTGTGTGCAAATGCAGCCAAAGGTATAAATACAATAAGGATTACTAAGACTTTAAAAAATAACTTTTTCACATTAATATTAATTATTTAAGTTCATGATTGATTTAAAATAATATACATTGAGACATTCCAACACCTGCCCTTTCATAAAAAATAGTTATGATCCAGCTGTCTATTGTGATAATAAATAAAAACGTGAAAATGGAAAAGTGGTTTTTTAAAATTATGATTATCCGCAATTAATTCTAATGGGGGAGTCAGGTAATTGTGGAAAAGCGGTGACAGTATACCATTCAAGCATTAAGATATTATAATCTTACCTAGTAACCATAGAATTCGCGAGTTAATTATGACTGGATAATATATGTCAAACTCTGACTATATCCCAGTATTTCCATTATTAGCTTTCTCTATAGCGTCATACACTACTTGCATTATATTAGTTCTTGTATTTAATTTATATAGTGTCGTATTTTCTCTTGTCGGATATACGCGGTTTGAGAGGAAAACGTAAATCAATTCATTTTCAGGATCTATCCAGCCATAAGTACCTGTAAAACCCGTATGTCCAAAACTAGTAGAGGGTGCTCCGGGAGCTGAATTTCCAGTTGGATCTCCAGGCCTATTTGGCCTATCAAACCCCATAGCCCTATAATTTCCCTCCTCACAATACACACATTTACTGTATTCCTTCACTACATTTCCTTTTATGATTTCCTCACCAGCATAAGTTCCATCATTTAGGTAAAGTTGTAGAAGTTTTGCGAGATCATTGGCATTGCCGAAAAGTCCAGCATGACCACTAATACCTCCAAACATAGCTGCTCCTTCATCATGAATTGTTCCCTTTAGAAGTTGTTTTCTAAAAAGACTGTCAAATTCCGTAGGTACAATATTTTCCAGTGGGAATTTCAGATATGGATTAAAAGTTAACTTTGGTGCGCCTAAAGGATTAAATATATTATTGTCCAGATAGGTTGTGAATTCTTCCCCAGTAATACTCTCTATCACTTTTGGAGCAAGTATAAAAGAGAGGTCACTGTAGACATATTTTTTTTCTTCATTCAGAGGGGACTCTAAAATCTGCTTATAAATTTTAGCTGCATATTTTCGATGAATGTAAAGCTGATCTGCCGTCCTTATTGGAAATCTCCTGGAAGAATCCTGTTTAAAGGTAAACCACTTAAATTTTCCACTTTTTCTTACAGTTTCCTTCCAGAAGGGAATCCAGGGGTAAAGGCCTGCTTGGTGGGTCAAAATATCAGAATATATCAGGTCTTCCTTATTGGTCCCTCTAGCCATTGGAAGGTAAGTGCCTAAAGTCTTGCTTTCATCAAATTTTCCTTCTCCTTTTAACTTCATAAATGCAGCTAATGAAGTGCTTATTTTAGTCAAGGAAGCAAGATCATAGATGTCGTTGAGTTCTACTTTTCTTTCTTCATCATAGGTGTGGTGACCAAACGCTTTATGATAAATCACCTTTCCTTCTTTAGCCACTAATACCTGTGCACCGGGAATTGCTCTTTGAGATATCGCTTCCTCCACCAAAGTTTCTATTTGATTAAAATCCAATGAATTTAATCCTACTGCCTCAGGAACTGTATAGGCCATCCTCATCCCACCTAAAGTTTTTAATCCATCCCCTAACCTAAAATCATTAGAAACATTTACCGGAAGTTTACCTTTTGCCCCCACCCCGCCGAATATTATCTGCGACGCTACATCCTGAGTTAATTCGGTTTCTTGATAGGCGGCAATTACTGCATGGGCATTACCTAATTTTTCAAATTTAGATAAGCTATAAATATTGCCAAAAACCGTCACTACGGTAGGTTGGGTGTTGATGAGGTCTTTTAAGAACAGGTTCATTTCCGCCGTAATGCCAAAGTTATTTCCTGCTCTCAGTTGTAATTTATGAACACCCGCAATCACAAGACTATAATCCTTCAATCTTTCTTTTAATATCTCCATATCAGAAAGGCTGGCATTAGGAGAAAGGAAAAGCGTATCTATATTACCATATCGCTGTAGACTCTTCTGAAAATCGGTATATTCCGTAGTGCCAATAGCGAGTGCGGCTATCCGATGATTTTGCAGATTTTGTATAGGAAGGATATCTTCCTTATTTCGTAACAAAGTCAAAGAAGCCTCGGTCAGTTTTCGGTTTAAATAGTTTGCCTGCGGACTATTAAGATCGGCTATTAAATTTTCTGTTTCAATAGGTGCTAAGCTGTCCATTTCTAGCCAATATTTCGCAGCCAATACCTTTTTTACTCTTCTATCTATTTCTTCCTGAGTAATTTCATCATTTGCAATAGCCTTTTTTATTTCTGCTATGGTGGTCTTTACATCCATGGTGTTAAGCAACATATCATTACCAGCCAGTAATGCTTTGACATCAACTACACCCGGTGGAAAAAATTTTGCTACCCCCTGCATATTAAGTGCATCCGTAAATACCAATCCTTCATATCCCATATGGTTTTTCAATAGGTCAGTTACGATAGGCTTGGATAATGTTGATGCTAAATTTTGGGTTGTATCCAAGGTAGGGATATTCATGTGGGCTACCATCACACTTCCCAGCCCCTGATCAAAAAGTTTCCTGAAGGGATATAATTCGACCTCCTCTAATCTATGCCGGGAAAAATGGATTACGGGTAGACCGTAGTGAGAATCTACATTGGTATCCCCATGCCCGGGAAAATGCTTAGCATTAGCTAGTACCCTTTCATCCTGCATACCTTTCATGTATGCCAAGCCTTTTCGGGTAACATTATCTTTATCCTCACCAAAGGACCTAAAACCAATTACAGGATTATTAGCATTGTTATTTATATCCACTACAGGGGCAAAATTTACATGTATTCCCAACCTTTTACAGTGACGCGCTATCTCACGACCCATTTCATAGATCAAGTTTTCATCCTCTATACCACCTAGTGACATCTGATAGGGAAACCTTACAGTACTGTCCAGCCTCATAGCCAGTCCCCATTCTGCATCTATAGTCACCATCAGTGGGATTTTGGATTCTTTTTGAAACCTATTGGTCATATGAGCCTGGCGTACAGGCCCACCCTGGAAAAATATAAGACCTCCTACATTATAGTTTTTAACCAAACTACTAATGGAGTCAATATGAATCTGGTCTTTATTTGAATACACAGGAATCATGATAAGTTGAGCTATCCTTTCCTCTACCGTCATGGTTTGAAAAACCGAATCCGCCCAATCACTTTCTTCCTTCAAAAAGTCAGGTGTCCCAGTGCGGGAATCAGATTCGGAAACTTTACTTTTATCTTGTTTTTGGGCTTGAAGGTTACCTGCCGTTAATAGGCTAAATATAATTGCGGTAAGGTATACTAATGTTATATAGGGGTTAATTTTCATTTATAAATTATTTTCAAAACAAAGGGCTCTTCAACCTAAATGGTGTAGAGCCCTTTAAGATAATTAAAAGATTATGACAATTTAGAATATATATGATGAATATACAGTATTCGACATTCAGGGTTTAATATATTATATTAACACTTATTACATTCATAAACATATTAAAGTTACCAAATGACACATATTTATAGATTTATACTTTGATAAAGATTTTCTTCTTCATTAACCATAGGCCTATCAGCCAAAGTATCATAGTATAAAAAACAGCAAATAAAAGAGATGCTATCTTACCGTCTGTCCAGCTGAGAAATAGATTTTGGTATATCCAGCTATTTAAACTCATTCCATCTACTCTGATTACACTAAGTGTTTTAATCAAAGCACCAGAAAGTATAAAGATAAATAGTGGGTTCTTTCCAAATACTTCAAAGAAATAAGTCCAGCTTTTAAAGTTTAATTTTTCAATAATTATCATCAGGGCAGCGAGAACCAATAAACTCCAACCTATAGTATACACTACATAGGAACTGGTCCAAATTGGTTTATTTATAGGAAAAGCAAAATCCCATACCAATCCAAGCAAGATAAAAATTACCCCTATAGCTAGAAAAACTGAAATCTTATAACTTAAAGGTTTATGTTTTTGGATTAAAACACCTGCCCAAAACCCACCAATTATATTTACCAAAGCGGGAAGTGTGCTGAGTAAGCCTTCAGGGTCAAAAGGAATCCCGAAGCCTTTATATAGATTTTTTTCGGCGAAGATCAGTAGATCAAATTTTAATGCGGCATTTCCTTCCAAACTATACGGACTCGATGCATCCCCAAAAAACCACATTACTGCCCAATAAAAAATCAGTATAGCAGCTCCCCAGATCAATGAACCCTTCAATTTAAAATAATGTATGATTAATCCAGCTATCAGATAACATAGGGCTATCCTCTGTAGCACCCCCATTATCCTAACTGCGCTGAAATCTTTGAGAAGTAATTCTCCTTCTGCAGATCTGTATATGAATGGAAACAGATTTAATAATAGACCAAGAAGAAAAATTAAACCAGCTCTTTTAAAAATTTTCTTGAGCACGGCTGTATCACCTTGCGAAGTGTATTTGCCCATGCTGAAACTCATGGCATTACCGATTACAAAAAGAAACATGGGAAATACCAAATCCGTCACTGTAAATCCATGCCATTCCGCATGACGAAAAGGAGCATATATATGTTGCCAACTTCCCGGAGTATTCACCACTATCATTAAGGCAATTGTAATACCTCTCAATACATCAAGTGATAAATATCTTTCTTTATGTATTGATGATGGATTATCTGGACTCAGTATTGCTTTCTGCATATATTAGATTCTACCGTATATATTCCAATTTTAAGATTTTCCTTTTTAGATTCAAAGATCTATAACAAAATCTATAAAATTAAAATCTTTACTATAAAATTTCGCCACTTTTAGTCTATGCACAGTTTTATATATCTATAAAAAAATTCAACTCTTCGAATGAAAAATCCTTCGAAAATACTATCACAATATCAGCATCGACCCTTCCCCTATCCTGAGTCACCATGGGCTTTTTATCAGGAATGGCATGATGCGGTTTTTTTACATTGGGCTGTGCCTGTAGATATTTTGCAAAAATTAGTTCCAAAAGGTCTCGCTATCGACACATATAATGATATGGGCTATATATCATTGGTGGCATTTACAGCGGAAAACAGCCGCCCCCGTATATTACCTCCCGTACCTCATATTTCACATTTCCTTGAAATCAACATACGCACCTATGTATTGAAGGATGGTGTTCCCGGCATCTATTTTCTAAATATGGAAGCCAGTAGAATACTCTCTGCTCTTGCCTTTAGGGGGATCACCGGATTTCCTTATGCCCCTGCCCAGATGATGCACCACGAAGGTCATTTTATTTCAGTAGATGATAAAAAGCATCATTACTTTGAAGTGAAATATCAAAAAGCAAATCATAGAAATTATAAAAAAAGTGCCTTGGATAGTTGGCTGGCTGAGCGGTACTGTGTTTATCTAGACCGATTTGGAAAAATGCTCCGCTATGATGTTCACCATGAAGAATGGCCACTGCAACCAGCCGAAGTAAATTTGCAGTTAAAGTACAAGTTAGGAGATTATATATTAAACGATCCCAATCCTACGCTAGCCCACTATTCCAAAGGAGTAGAGGTGGTGGGTTGGCTACCAAAAATCTATGATTTATAGATTGAATTACCTAGTTGATTTCGTTAACTTAATGATTCACATTCAACCTGATAATTTTTTTATGAAAAACCAAAAGAGCATCGTAACCAAGAAAAAGATAATAGCACCAGTTGGCATCGTATGGGAAGTCCTGCTGGACCCAGTATTTACTCAGCAGTGGGGAAACGCTTTTTCGGATGGAGTATGGGTAGAGGCAGAATGGAAAAAAGGTGGTCTCGTATTATGGAAAGACAAAGATGGAAATATTGGGGCCAAAGGAATAGTCAGAGCAATAGAACGTAACCAGATGATCCAGATCGAATATTTTGATGAAGTTGACATAGAGGATGTAAATACCGCTACAGGTAATTACAAAGAAACATTTACTTTATCATCTATAGAGGGTAAAACCTTACTTTCTATTGAGGCTGGGCCCTTAACTGAAATAGATGCAGAACAGCATGGACCATTATGGGAAAAGGCTTTAGAGAAGATCAAATCATTAGCAGAAGCTAATTATAGTTAATCAAAATAATTATTAGTTTAATAAATCCACATTCAAAAATTATATATTAATTAATTAATTATTTAAATATCAGTGCAGTTTCTAAGAAAGTAAAACAAAATTCAATAGTATATGAAACAGCCGATCCCCCAATTCCGAGGCGGTATGAATATCGCATTGAAAATACCCAAACACGTCTACGAACAGACTATATCTTTTTATAGGGATGTTTTGGGATTTGAGCTATCTAAAGAGGAAAGTGATTTTTTTCCTGAATGTTACAGCTGTCAGTATGGACAGATCAAACTATGGTTTGACAGGCTTGACAGCTATGCCCAGACTGATGTTTGGATGGATCTGGAAACAGATGATATAGCAAGTGCAAGGGAATATTTGAAAAGCCACCGAGTACCTTTCAGAAACGAACTGGAAAAACTTCCGCCAGATTACAAGGCAGACTGGATTTCAAATCCTGCAGGTGTAGTCATGCTCCTCAAAGAGGAAAAAACTTTTAATACATCTTCAAAGAACTGACAGAAGGAACAATCTAGTTTTATTACATTCTCAAATAGTTTAGTATTACAATGACTATTCATAGCCATATTTAATATTACTTCTTACTTTTGCTATTTAATAGTATCGAATGATGAGTGAGAAAGATAAACGAATAGTAATAAAGATAGGATCTAATGTACTTACTAAAGAAGACGGAACGCCTGATAAACCAAGGATGGCGGCTTTAGTAGATCAAATTGTTTTTCTCAAAAACCAGGGGCTTCAGCTTATCATTGTCAGTTCCGGGGCTGTAGCTTTCGGACGGACAGCTTTACCTTTCCCAGAAAAAGCTGACCCTATAGTTAAGCGGCAAATACTTGCTGCGGTAGGACAGATAGAACTTATCCATTCATACAAATCACTTTTTAAGGAACAGAACGTCGATGTAGCGCAACTGATGGTCACCCAAAGTGATTTCCGGGACAGAAAGCATTACCTGAACATGAAAAATTGTTTTGAGGGACTAATCCATAAAAAAGTCATACCCATAGTAAACGAGAATGATACAGTAGCTGTATCAGAGTTGATGTTTACCGATAATGATGAACTTGCCGGACTTGTAGCTGCTATGGTAGATGCCGATACACTGGTCCTATTAAGTAATGTAGCAGGCATATATAAAGGGCAACCTGACCATCCCGATTCTGAGCTAATAAAAACAGTGGATCAAAAGTCACCCCAGGATCTGAATCAATACATACTATCGCACAAATCATCATTTGGAAGAGGAGGTATGCTAACTAAGATCAATATGGCAATGAAATCAGCTAACCTTGGTGTAGGAGTTTATATCGCCAATGGCAAAAAAGATAATGTTTTAAAAGACCTCTTCCAAGACAAATTAGTGTGCACCTATTTTGTGCCCAATAAAGCCAAGGAAAGTCCAAAGAAATGGATTGCCCATAGCGATAGTTATTCCAAAGGTGAAGTAATTATAAATGAAGGTGCCGAAAAGGCACTTTTTTCTGAAAAGATAATCAGTCTGCTACCCATCGGTATCATAGAAGTAAAAGGAGAATTTACCAAAGGTGAAATTATTCGTATCATTTCTGAAAAAGGCACTAAGCTAGGTTTAGGTAAGGCTGCCTACGGATACCGATCAGCTTTGGAAAAAAAAGGACAAAAAAACCAAAAACCCATCATCCATTACGATTATTTATATTTATTTGACCACTAATTATCATGACCATACTGCCAGTATTAGAGCAAGTAAAAAAATCAAGCCGCTTACTCACTAGCTTAACAGAGCAAACAGCCAATCGGATTCTACAAGATCTCTCATCTCTCACAATAGAGAATATACCTCTGATTTTAAACGAAAATCAAAAGGATCTGGATCAGATGGATTCGTCTGACCCCAAATATGACAGGCTGAAACTTACAGAAGAAAGAATAAGAACTATAGCAGATGATATCCTTACTGTAGTAAATCTTCCCTCCCCACTAGCAAAAATCTTGGAAGAAAAAACCTTAGCTAATGGGCTTAATCTACAAAAAGTCACTGTACCTATTGGAGTGATCGGTATCATCTATGAAGCGAGACCTAATGTGACCTTTGATGTTTTTAGCCTTTGCCTAAAGTCTGGAAATGCGCTGGTCCTGAAAGGGGGAAGTGATGCACATGCTTCTAATACTATCATCGTACGACTTATTAAACAAGTATTGCAAAATAATGGAATAAATCCCAATATCATAACGCTCCTTCCGGCGGACCGAGCAGCTACTAAAGAAATGCTCGAGGCGGATAAGTATATAGACATCATTATCCCAAGAGGCAGCCAAGCACTGATCAATTTTGTCCGAGAAAATGCAAAAGTGCCCGTAATAGAGACAGGAGCCGGGATAGTCCATACGTACTTCGATGAATCTGCGGATCTGGCTATTGGCGCCCCTATAATTGACAATGCAAAAACCAGAAGAGTGAGTGTCTGTAATGCTTTGGATTGCCTGATCATTCATCAAAATCGACTCCATGATTTAGGTGTCTTGACAGAAAAATTAGCCCATAAAAATGTAAAAATATATGCTGATCCACTTTCCTATAAAGCATTAAAGGAAACTTATCCCGAGTATATTTTATTCCCTGCTGAACAAAAGCACTTCGGTACAGAATTTCTATCGATGACTATCTCTATCAAAACTGTCGCGGATCTTACTGAAGCCTTGGATCATATTTCATTATTCAGCAGTAAGCATAGTGAAGCCATTATAGCAGAAGATCAAGATACAATAGCAGAATACATTAATGCAGTAGATGCCGCTGCGGTGTATATCAATACTTCCACGGCCTTTACAGATGGAGCTCAATTTGGTCTGGGAGCAGAAATAGGTATCTCCACCCAAAAATTGCATGCCCGTGGCCCAATGGGTTTAGAGGCATTAGTAACCTATAAATGGATAGTTAGGGGAAACGGACAGATAAGATCCAAATAAATTTCCCGGATAAATATTTATTTAAATTAATAGGGTAACAATTTTGTTGCCCTATCATCATATTGCCCCTTTTACATATCTTAACAATCATATCTACTAGATCTTAAAATCAAGCAGTATCTTCGTATACATGAAATCATTAACTTTTATAATATTCCTCACATGCTTAGCACTGTCTGTTCAAGCGCAGGTATTGACAGGTAATATTATAGATGTCCCGGACCAATATAATCTTAAAGGCGTCAAGGTAGAAAACTTGCGCACTTCACAGTCTTATACCAGTAATAACCGCGGTTATTTTCGTATAGAAGTGGAATTGGGGGATTCGGTAGTCTTTTCGAAGGAAGGATATGTTGATCATATTATAGTAGTAAAAGAAATTGATCATTTGGTGGTCCCAATGACCTTTGATGCCGTCGGGCTGCCCGCCGCTTATGTGTATGCTGACAGACCTTCTATTTACATCCCTGGCATCTCCTTAGATAGAGATCCGGATAGGAAGCCTATGGGGCCTGGTAGAATTATGCCAGGGCATAGTCGCTCGCACACTGATTTGACTCCGGGCGTGACTTTAGACGGACCTATCTCCTATTTTACCAAGAGAGAAAGGAATAAAAGACAATATAAGCGGGCACTAGATAAGCTGGCGAGACAAGCTCCTTATCTGGAAGTCATCCAGTCTGACTCTATTAAGCAGGTATTGATGTATAGATTTGAACTCGAGGAGGCAGAGTTGGACGAGCTCATAATAGGATTTAACTTATTTCACCGTGACCATGAATTTTTAGATATGGATCAGGATACGGTTTTAGGATTACTTTATGAATTTTTAAATCAGAACGTCAGAAGAAGAAGGTATTATTAAGCTTTTAATGAATTAAACTGGTTAAGCGATGAAGGCATTAAATTTGATGTTATTTTAAAAATTTTTGTTTATTGAGAATCAAATAACCTAAACCATGCACATCACAGAAAAAATAACCAATGATAGGGTCAGATCATTTACTTCGGCAGAAATAAATGAAGAAATTGACCAGCAGATGGAAGAAAATGTAGAATTTTATTCCATTCAGAATCCAGTTACCATCAAACGTAGAATAGAAGAGCTTGACGAGGAATGGGATGTAGAAAGAATTTTACAGCTTAATGCTTCTTCCCTAGCGCTTACCGGTATATTTCTCAGCATATTTGGAGGCAAGAAGTGGTTGCTATTATCCGGTCTTGTGACTGCATTTCTGGCACAGCATGCCATCCAGGGATGGTGTCCTCCACTTGAAATATTAAGAAAGCTAAAAGTGAGGACAAGAAAAGAAATAGATATGGAAAAGCACTTTCTGCTAAAAGCACTGGAAGAAAGACCTGATTTAAAATAATTATTTTAGATTACTTAATTAACCACTATCCCTGCTGAGGCAGGGATTTTTTTTTGAAGATTTATTAAGTTAGGTAGAAGAAATGATGTACTCTTTACCTTCTTCCGCTACTTCGAGGTCTAAAGTTTCTATATTTTTAATCATCTCTTCTCCCAGGTGAGTAAGCAGGATTTTTTTGCTTTTCAATGAATGTTTTCTTAACTCTATGTACGATAAATGTCCTGGTATGTGATTGTCATAAAAATTACACTCGCATATAAATAAATCCGATCCATTCGAAAGTGGATAAAGCTCCTCGGTCCACTCTGTATCCCCTGAATAAGCTATAACCAATCCATCTACCTCGATTCTAATCCCATGTGGAAGAGAATTTTCTGCATGAATTACTGGAAAAGACTTAATTAGCAGATTCTCAACCTCTATTATCTGGTGGGCCCCATAAAATATGTACTTTAAATTAAGATCTTCCAGAATATCTGAGCCGGGATAAAATAAAGATTCTGCTGTTTTAAGTTTCTCGTCCATCCCTATTGGACTGATTATATATAAAGGCTTTTTCCTTTTATTCTTCTTTTCTTCAAGCAAGAGGAAAATAAGTCCTCCAAAATGATCCCCGTGAAAATGGGATATTATCACGGCATCTATATCCTTTACAGGTATATTGTTTTGCTTAAGTGCCAATAAAGTAGTAGCGCCGCAGTCCAATAGAAAATTTAACTTTGAAGTAGTAAAATAAAAGGCACTATTGAATTTGCCTCCACTACAGAACGCATCTCCACAACCTAATACTTTCATAATTAAATCCGACATATGAACATTTTTTCTTCTAATTGGAATAAATATTGAGCCAAAATCGGAAAAATCCTAAATTAAATAACAAAATGAGTTTTAAAGGGTTTTTAAATCCTATAAGATCATTTTTAAATCAAACTGACACAAACAATAATATATGGCTGTCTTTAAAGAAAAAGTTACAATTAAAAAAGTATGGGAAGTGTTAAAGACCTCTGGCAAACGGTGGAATGATGCTGACCCTTTTCGACAGGCTGCAATAATTTCATTTTATGCCATATTATCCCTTCCAGCTTTAATGGTAGTCATTATTAGTATAGCAGGATATTTTTTTGGAGATGAGGCAGTATCGGGCAATCTATCCAATGAAATATCTGAAATGATAGGTGCCGATGCAGCAGTAATGATAGAGGATTTGGTAGCTAATGCGAGTCAGGCAGAGTCTAGCACCATTGGTATAATCATAGGTGTAGGAGTAATTATATTCGGTGCCACTACGGTATTTTTCCAGCTGCAGAAATCCCTGAACAGGATATGGGGATTGATCCCAAAGCCAGGAGGAGCGCTTAAAAAGTATTTGGTGGACAGGCTATTTTCCTTCGGACTGATTTTGGTTATTGGATTTTTACTATTGATTTCGCTGGTTTTATCTGCTTTGATGGCTATACTAAGTGAATGGCTTCAAACCTTCTTACCATCCTACTTATTCGTATTGATTAACATATTAAATTATTTAATATCGTTGGGAGTTATAGCTACTCTATTTGCTATGATGTTTAAAATGCTTCCCGATGCTAAGATTGAATGGAGAACAGTATGGGTTGGTGGATTTTTAACAGCTTTTCTATTTGAAATTGGTAAATTTGGTTTGAGTATATATTTTGGTACAGCTGAACCAGAATCGGTCTATGGAGCAGCTGGCTCCATTATCCTTATCTTAATTTGGATATCTTATGTAAGTATGATCTTATTTTATGGGGCAGAATTTACCAGAACTTGGGCAGTGGAATTTGGGCATGGAGTCCGACCTAAGGATAATGCTATTCTAATAGAAGACCATTATGCTAACCCATATATGATGGAATAGCAATTTTATAATTTGGAATAATAAAAAAAATGGTCTGTTAGATATTTTCTTTCAGACCATTTTTTTTGAAAAGTTATCATATAATTTCTTTATTCCTCTTTGGGTATAAATATATATTGTCTCATATAATCTACTTCACCTTCTTTATTAAATCTATATATTTCGTGCAATGCATGTTTTACACTTTTCCCCTCTCCATCAGTAAAACTATCTTCCCCCCATACTGCTACCCAGTTTTCGTCAGTATCATCACTTTTCAAACTAATCCATGAAAGTAGG
>DATHVH010000115.1:0-6067 GCA_035461405.1 Anditalea sp. | reverse complement strand
GCCTCCTGCGGGATTTCCACGTTTCCTACTTGTCTCATTCGCTTCTTACCTTTTTTCTGCTTGTCAAGAAGCTTTCTTTTACGGGAAATATCACCACCATAACACTTGGCCAAAACGTTTTTACGTAGTGCTTTCACGGTTTCTCTGGCGATGATTTTAGTACCGATAGCTGCCTGTATGGCTATTTCGAACATTTGGCGAGGGACCAACTCTTTTAGCTTTTCGCATAAACGCTTGCCCCACTCGTAAGCTTTGTCTCTGTGTACTATGGCAGATAGTGCATCTACCACCTCACCGTTTAACATCACATCCAGACGGACCATGGTGGATTGCTGGTACCCTTTCATCTCATAATCCAGGGAAGCATATCCACGGGAGATAGTTTTCAGTTTATCAAAAAAGTCAAATACAATTTCAGCCAGTGGCATATCGAATGTCAGTTCCACCCTTTCCGAAGTAAGGTATATCTGGTTTTTGATCTGGCCTCTCTTCTCCATACATAGCTGGATTACCGGCCCAACGTATTCGGCGGCAGTAATGATCGAAGCCTTTACAAATGGCTCTTCGATATGTTTAAAGAATGTAGGCTCAGGCATATCAGATGGTGCGTTTACCACCTGGTACTCATTATTGTTCATAAGCGCTCTGAACTGTACCGATGGTACAGTAGTGATCACGGTCATGTCAAATTCTCTTTCGAGACGCTCCTGAATAATTTCCATATGAAGCATACCCAGAAAACCGCAACGGAAACCAAATCCCAAGGCAGCTGAAGTTTCGGGTTCCCATACCAGAGATGCATCATTCAGTTGAAGCTTTTCCATGGAAGCTCTGAGTTCTTCAAAGTCTGTAGTTTCTACTGGATAGATTCCCGCAAAAACCATCGGCTTTACATTTTCAAAACCCTTCACAGTGTTTTGGCACGGACGCTTTACATGGGTTATGGTATCCCCTACCTTGACTTCCTTTGCTACTTTGATACCGGAGATGAGATACCCAACGTTACCCGCCATCAATGATTTTTGGGGCATTTGGTTGACACCTAATATCCCGATCTCATCCGCTTCATATTCCCTACCTGTGTTGACAAACTTAATTTTATCACCTTTATTGATAGTACCATTGAAAATCCTGAAAAGCACTTCCACCCCTCTGAATGGATTGTACATAGAATCAAAAATCATGGCCTGAAGTGGCGCTTCTTCATCACCGGTAGGTGCAGGAACTCTTTCAATGACTGCATTAAGAATTTCTTCTATCCCTATTCCTTCTTTACCGGATGCCAGTACTATATCTTCACGGTCACAGCCGATCAGATCAATAACCTCATCAGCTACTACTTCAGGATCCGCTCCCGGAAGATCGATTTTATTCAAAACAGGAATAATCTCCAGATCATGGCCCATGGCCAAATATAGATTGGATATGGTCTGTGCTTCCACCCCTTGGGAGGCATCCACTATCAGCAGTGCACCTTCGCAGGCCGCGATAGAACGGGAAACTTCATAGGAAAAATCCACATGACCAGGCGTATCTATAAGATTAAGCGTGTATTCCTCCCCTTTATATATATATTTCATTTGGATAGCGTGTGACTTGATAGTAATACCACGTTCACGCTCTAGATCCATATTATCCAGTAATTGGGCCTGCATCTCCCTACCGGATACGGTGTGGGTAAATTCCAATAAACGATCGGCCAGTGTACTCTTCCCATGATCAATATGGGCTATGATACAGAAATTTCTTATTTTTTGCATATTCATACTGTCAGCAAAATTAGTAAAATGTTAGGGTTTTAACCTTATATTATTTCTTTAAATTGTAACTCAAAGATAAAGGAACAGGTTTTACTACTGCGATTACCGATTATATGTTTAATAAGCCACTATATATCTATTTAATTTTACTCATACTTCTGGCTATTTTAGTGCTCGGAAGCTTTAGTTACTACTCTTCAAATTATTCTACTATAAGTATTAGTCCAAATCGCACATTGCAGTGGCGGGATTTCAAATTGGTCAAAGTAATCAATAACCGCCCTGGCATTAATGCACGCTGCATCACCACTATTACCCCTAGCATCAAAAATGTAAAACAAGAACAGGGACATGCAAAGGTCATCACGGCAATAGAGGTGGGTATAGATGAAGATCTCACGCAAGTCTCTGGATCATTTATGACCAAAGCTGATCAGAATAAAAAGCAAATTGTCTTGAATCATGAGAATGGACACTTTAAAATTGCTCAAATCATCGGCTATACTATACTAGAACAAATTGATGCATACCGTTTTCATCCTACAAACTATCGACAAGAGTTTGACAGTCTGGTAAGGGCGCAGTTTCAAGAGTGGAGAAAAATGGACAATCAATATGACATCGAAACGACCAATCCCAGAGACTTAGTAAAGCAACGGGAATGGGATCAGTATTTTAAATCAGCTTTAAATAAGTAAAAATGCAACCATAATATCCATTCATCTATGGTTTCCCGAAATACATTGCGAACTTTGATACAACACTTACTTAAATAATCATACATGAAAGATCTGGCAGAAAAAAAGAAAAGGACAAACATAGGCGAATACATCATCTACATGTACCAGATGGAAGACCTGCTCAGATCTTATGAATTCCAACTAGATGATATAAAGCAATACGTAATAAGCCACTATCCTGTAAGTGATGATGAAAAGGCAGAAATAGCCAAATGGTTTGATGAACTGGCCCAGAAGATGAAAGAGCAGGGTATCGAGAAAAAAGGCCATTTGATGGAAGTAAAGAAAGTAGTAGATGAACTGGCGAATATCCACTGGGATCTTTTGAAAAAGGACAAGGACTATTATATGATCTATGATCACGCAAAACGGCATGTAATTGATTTCATAGCCTCTTCTGATGGCCAGGATTTAGGGCATGAAATACAAGTATGCTTAAATGGAGTTTATGGTTTACTATTATGTAGGCTGACAGGAAAGACAGTTACTGAAGAACTTGAAGCGGCAGTAACAGCTTTTGGTCAGGTATTAGGCTATCTGAATGCGGTATACATGGATAGAAAAAATCAAAGCTAACCATCAGGCCAGCTTTGAAGTATTGCAGCTTATTTATTATCGTGATCTTGTTTGATATTTTCATCCTCACTCGCTTGCTCATGGTAGGTCTCTCCCTTGACGATAGCTTTGGTGATTTTAAATAACTGTACCATTTTGCTGGCACTGCTATCCCAATATTCTGAGGAGTGGGGCACTACCCTGATAAGGGTCATGTCCGGGTCATCTTTACCTTTAGGAAACCAAGCCTTAAGGATAGGACTCCAAAGTTCATTTATCTTTGCCGGATCATGCACCATAGAAGCACTTCCACTTATAGACACATATGAATTTGAGGATTTATCAGCATAGCTTAAATTTACTTGCTGATCATTTTTAATTTCCTCAGTTTTGGCACTGAACTCATTACTGAAAAACCAGAGATTACCATCCTCATCCATTTGGCTGGTAGTCATTGGCCGTGCCCTCAGTTCCTCTCCGTGGCTGGTCACCATCATGGCCAGTTCTATTTTTTCTATCAACTCTCTGAGTCTTTTTCTTTCTTGATTTTTTGTAGTGGTCATATAGTTTGAGTTTTCGTATTCTAATATTCAATACAACCATAAGAACATTTATTTGTTTGTATTACAGAGATAAACCCATGATCTTTAAACCAGACAATAATGAACGAAAAAAAGGTTAATATTATAGAAGAGAAATTGGTATTTGATGACTTTTTAAGGGTCAAAAAGGGTAAACTTCAGCATTCTATGCCGGATGGAGAAATGAGCCCAGAATTGAATCGTCTATACTTGGATAGAAATGATGCAGTGGCTGCTGTGGTTTACCTGGATGATGAAGACTCCTACCTTTTCACCAAACAATTTAGATACCCTACATATGAAAAAGGAAGTGGCTGGATGATCGAATTGGTGGCAGGTATAGTAGAAGAGGGTGAAGAACCAGAAGAAAGTATGAAAAGGGAGATAATGGAGGAACTGGGGTACCAAATTACCAATATTGAATTTCTAACAACTTTTTTCCTAAGCCCAGGAGGGACTTCAGAAAGAATCCATCTGTACATTTGCCAATGCTCATCAGCGCAAAAAATGAATGAGGGAGGTGGTGCCGAGGATGAAAATGAAGGAATTGAAGTAATAAAATTTAGCCGGGAAGAAGTGGTGGAAAAACTTAAATCTAATACCTTTCAGGATGCAAAAACTATCATCGGAATGATGATGGCCATCAAATAAATGTCCAATTATGAATTTTATACAAATCAGCAAAGATCTTTTTATACTACTCCATACAGAGCTTAACTCCATCCGAAAGGAGAGAGGGCTTCATGGTTTAAATAATATTTCTGATCAGGGAGTAAAAGATACACACCATATTGATCAAATAGCTTTTAAGCTGATAAAGAAGCAATTGTCAAATCTTCCAGTGAACGTTTACCTGGAAGGCTTCCCCCCTATAGTAAATCATTCCGCAGATTATAATTTATATATAGATCCTGTAGATGGCAGCAGAAACTGGGATCGTGGTGTTGGGGACCCCTGCTTTTGTATGGCAGTGAGCAAAAATATTCCCCATTTGACCTTTAGAGATTTGACATTTGCTTTTGTAGGGGGGTATCATTCATTGGACCAATATTATCTTGAAGATGGTTCGCCCATATTTGAATCTCATTTACTTCAGCAAAAAATAATACTTGAAAACATTAAGAAGGTACAAACGCTAAATAGCGCCCATGCTTATCTAAAGCCAGGTTATTCGGCTGCCAAATACCATTTTGATTTTTGCCTGCCTATATATTACAGAGTAAAAGATATCAGATCAATAGACAATAGTGGTATGGATTTATGTGAAATAGCTCGAGGGGCAGCTGATTTTGCTATAGAAGCAAGGCAACTTTCCGATTTTTACAATCTTCTAGCCTATCCTAT
Organism: Anditalea sp.; assembly: GCA_035461405.1. Lineage (GTDB taxonomy): Bacteria > Bacteroidota > Bacteroidia > Cytophagales > Cyclobacteriaceae > Anditalea. The sequence goes on along the minus strand of DATHVH010000115.1, from coordinate 1,087 downwards.
ATTTCATTCATCCGGTGGCATTATTACAGATCTTAATGGCCAGGACCTAATCGACAGAGAGTTTAATATAGATTCACAATATGATTTTATAGCCAGTAGCAACATGACCCTGCTATTAGAAATATTTGATATTCTCCATATTCCACATCAGAACGTCAAAAACTCATAGATGCTCTTATATAATGAATGAGTCTCTACATAATTTAGGAAATTCTGATAAAAAGGATGATTGCTGATAGTAGCACTGTCTCCGATTACTACCAATTTTCTTTTGGCCCTGGTGAGCGCCACATTCATTCTTCTGGTGTCAGATAGAAAGCCTATTTCTCCTTTCGGATTGGATCTTACCAAACTAATCACCATAATATCCCGCTCCTGTCCCTGAAAGCCGTCTATAGTATCTATTGTTAATTGCTCGCCAATTTGAGAAAGCGTCGGATAAGTAGATGTATCCATGGCCAGTTCTTTAAATCTCCTGACCTGTGCTCGATAAGGGGATATCAGGCCTACCTCCCATTTTTTAGCAATGATAGTTTCTCCTCCAAGCGTGCTTAGCATATTTTCCAAATACCCCAAGGTAAACTTTGCTTCTTCATAGTTGGCAGTACTTAGTGAGTCCTTCTCCAAATGCTCTAGATATCCACTCCCCGCTGTGTCTATAAATAACATTTGGGACTCTCCATCATCTAATAGATGATATTTAGTATTCTCAGCTGCCTGCAAAGCTCCATGATAAAATTCTTGGTTGGAAAATCCCATAATAATTTCGGGCATTCTGTACTGGAGTGTCAGTAAAGAAGACATTAGAGGCTGTCTTTGGATTACTTTTTCAAATAATGTCTCCTTCAATCCATCCTTACCTGCTTTAAACGATTTTACCGTAGGAGGCAATTGGCAGTGATCACCAGCCATCACCACTTTTTGAGCTTTCAAGATAGGAATCCAGGTAGCAGGCTCCAGGCCTTGACCCGCCTCATCTATAAATACGACGGTAAAGGTTTTACCTTTTAATGAATGATGACTAGCCCCTACCAAGTTAGTAGCTATTACTTTACTTTGCTGAAATATATCATAGGTAATATAGTCT
>DATHVH010000114.1:0-2263 GCA_035461405.1 Anditalea sp. | reverse complement strand
GGTAATATGATAAATTATCATTTCCTTTTAAGCTACGAGCTAATATTTGATCTGGGTATAGATCAGACAGAGTAAGCTTTATATCACTTTGCGGCATTTTACTCCGGATGATTTTATGTGCTTTGATAATGGGGCCTCCGCTCCCTGAGCATAAGTCCACGATAGCGATAGGCGATGAGTATGGTAAAGCACGAATCAATAGAGTAGATAACTCATTAGGAGTTCTCAGGATTTTATGCATAACCACTATCAATCGTGTCATGCTGCTTCTGAGCCAAGAAGGAAACCATTCCAGATCTTCAAATTCGAATAAATGTATTCTTTTCATTTTATCTTTCTTTTCATAATAAAGATCTGAAATTCAGATAATTGATAAAAATATAATGGGAGAATTTTGAATACTTATATAGTTATTTAGCCTTTTTAGTCCTCTTTTCCATCAGTTTAATTCTTTCATGAAGCTGGATATATAACTCGTCTATAAAGGTGAGTGGGTTTTCATAAGTAGTCAGGATGCCATAGGTGTAAGAATCTTTAAGGTCGCACAACTGCTTTGTCAAAGCTTTTTTCTTCTTAATCAAATGTGCCAGACGCAAGTCACCATCCACTTCAGGCATATTGATTTCCGGATCTTCCAGAGAATTGCCTAATATGACATATTGATAAAAATTGAGGAGTTCTTCCAGATCACCGCTTTTATAAATAGTGTTCAGTTGGGCGGTGAGATCAGTTGCCCGATTGATATGATCTGTTTTACCTTCATGGCTGATTTTGTCAGGATGGACCTGTACTATAGCCTCTTTGTAAAGTCTTCTGAGCTCCTTCTGTTCTGCGGCATTAATGTTTGAATGGTGCACCTGCCTTGGGTCAATTGGCTTTGGTAGAGTGAACGCTTTGTAGTTTTTACCTCTCTGCTTCTGTTCAAGTCTTTTTTGTTTTTTCTCCTGCTTATTTTTTTTATATAAGATATTGAGCTCTTGAAGTCTCCTTATTTCTCCATCAAGCCTTGTATGGATAATCCTCTCAAAAGCTTCCAAATCATTTTTCACCTCATTAATAGATTCACTTAGTTTGGTGATGTCAGATTGGAGGGATTGAATGTCCTCATTTTTAGACGCTAGGGAATTTTTATAAGAGGGAAGCATAGGATGACAAAGATAGGGATATATTAAAATTACATTGAAAATTAATCTCCCAAAAAAAGAAACGGTAGTAGAAAATAATTCATTTCTACTACCGCTTATAGTTAGATGGTCACAAATTATCGCTGATATGATACCCGATATATCACACCATTGGTATCATCTGTAAATAGCAATGAGCCATCGGCATGAACTGCCAAGCCTACCAATCTGCCGAAGTGGGATTGGTTATTATCAACCAAAAATCCAGTGACAAAGTCTTCAAATCGGGCAGGTTCGCCGTTTTCGAATACGATCCGGCTTACTTTATATCCAGATGGAGTACTTCTATTCCACGATCCCCTGAATGCTACAAAGGCATCTCCGCGGTATTCTGAAGGGAAATGGTCCTTATCATAAAAGGCCATCTGCATAGGCGCGGCATGAGCAGTATAGGTCAATTTTGGCGAAGTGGTTTTTTCCTTGAATTCTGAATAACTCTCATCTTCCGGGGAAGGGTATGGATTATACTTCCCATCTTCATAGATATGCGGCCAGCCATAGTGGTTTCCTTCCTCGATTAGGTTTAATTCTTCTTTGGATACATCATCACCCAGTAAATCTATACCGTGATCCATTCCCCAAAACTTCCCAGTATCGGGATGCCAGCCAAAGCCGATGGTATTTCTTAAACCTTTGGCAAATATTTCTATATTTTTTCCCTCACGATTTGCTTTCAGCATAGTAGCATGAAGTGGATTGGGTTCCGGACAGGCATTACAGGTGCTTCCTACAGATATGTACATATTTCCATCAGGACCAAATCCAATAGTTCTGTTTGGGTGCTGGCCACCATCCGCCTGGTAACTATTTAACTTTTCCGGATTTCCTAATGTACCATCCTGCCGTATATCAGCGGCGTGAATTTCCATATTGTTTACGATATAGAGTCTATTATTGTGTATGGCCAAGCCATGCGCTTCGTCTACTGTAGCCACGACTTCTCTACGGTCGGCCTTGCCATCATTATTGGAGTCTTCCAGCATGATAATCTCGCCATCCTCGCGATTGGTGACGTATACATGCCCTGCATCACTTATTGCCAGTATTCTGGCTTCTCCAAGGTCCTCGGCAAATTTTTC
>DATHVH010000113.1:0-7167 GCA_035461405.1 Anditalea sp. | reverse complement strand
ATCCTGATCGGTAAAATGTTTCAAGGGAGTTTTGCTGTCTGATAAATAGGGCTTGCCCTTTTCATCAAGCCAGACTACATTGGTGACCAGAGTAGGAATACCTTCTATTCTGAAAAACTCTAATATGTCTATTTCCCCGTTTTCAGGCCATGGCCTAACGGTGCCCAAAGTCCAGATGGCCGGCCATAGCCCTTCTGCAGGATCAAGCTTTGCACGAAACTCAAATATGCCATATTTAAATTCCTTTAATCCTTCTGTAGTCAAACTAGAGGAGGTGTATTCAGAATATTGTCGATTTTCCCTCCAATTGCTGCTGTTTTGGTCGTATTGCTGGTTTTTTACTTTTTGCCTTTTTCCTTCTATAATCAACTTACCCTTATTCACTTTAGCATTTTGAGGCCTGTAATATTGCAGTTCTAAATTTCTTACAAAACCTTTTTCATACGTCCAGAATTCGGGGTTCGGCCGCCCTTTATTATTAAACTCATCATGCCAGACCAATTCGTATCCTTTTGGGGATATGATGGGTTCATTGTTAGATCTGATTTGATGAGGCTGGCATGAACTCATTAAGAACAAAACATTTAAAATTAAAAATAATAAAGACAATGTGCAGAACTTTTTATTTTCCGTCCTTCCAGTCATATTTCTATCGTTCAAATTCCTGTACCTTTCCTCAGAGAAAGGTTGAATTTGTTGAGAATGCGTTTAAATTTTGTGTGCTAAAGTAGCCTATAATTATATTAAGCCTAGCTTCATGTCAAAGAATATATCGATAGCCTTTATAATTTTTTTCATCTTTGGGTTATCCTGCGCATATGCGCAGACCACTATTCAGGAAAAAGTGAGAGATGCAGTAAGGTGAAAATCTTTGAGTTTGCCAATGTAGCCCTTCTCGGTCCACTGATAGCTCAATAGTAACTGTGTATTGTCCGGGGGAATACTGATTTGATGCCTTTAAGAGCAGGGGTGATGTCCAAAGGGAAAGCTATCCCGATGATCCTTTTTGATATGTTTTTTTTCCATGATAGATCTATTTTCCTGTCCAATATCTTACATAAATTACCCTTTATGGCAAGCCTGGCAACCTGTAGCATTTTTCTTTTGGGATCTGGATTTATAGCTAAGCTTCCATACCCAGAATCCTATAATAAAGAAAAACAAACCCCAAACTAGTATTTCCTGTATCATCATGAAAGTATTTGATATGTGAAAAATGCAGCTGCATATGCAAACCCCGACATAAAGAGGGTTTGTAAAAGAGGCCATTTCCAACTTTTTGTTTCTCTATATACTATAGCTAGCGTGCTCATACACTGCATCGCAAAAGCATAGAAAACCATAAGGGAAAATGCGGTGGCTTTATTAAACACTTTTTCTCCAGTGTCAGGATCAACCTCCTGATTAAGTTTTTCTCTTATGGTCAGATCATTATCAGGATCACCTCCTATACTATAAATGGTGGCTATCGTTCCTACAAAAACTTCTCGGGCAGCAAACGAGGTAATTAATGCAATTCCAATTTTCCAATCATATCCCAATGGACGTATCACCGGTTCTATTGACTTTCCTAATATCCCGATATAGGATTTTTCTAATTTTTGGGAGGCGAAATGATTTTCTAAAACTTCGCTTTCAGCCTCATTAGCTTTCACCAAAGCGGCAGCCTTATCCTTTTCTATTTCCGCCATGCTAGATGAAGGTCCATACGAAGCTAATACCCAAAGCACTATAGATATAGACAAAATCACCTTACCAGCCTCCAATACAAAAACCTTTGATTTATGATACATTGTGAGAAATACCGCTTTCCAGCGAGGCATTCTATATATGGGAAGATCTGCCAAAAGATAACTTTGCTCATTAGTTTTTAAGAATAGCTTAAGCAAAAACGCTCCCAGCAGAGTGACAACAATACTGAGCAGATACATCGAAAGCAGTGCTATTGCCTGGAGATTAACCCAGCCATAATTATCATCTGGTACTGCTAATCCTATAAGAATAATATATACAGGCAATCTGGCAGAACAGCTCATCCATGGCGTTACCAGTATCGTAATCAGTCTTTCTTTAGAATTACTTATACTTCGACTAGCCATGATACCTGGTATCGCACAGGCCATACCGGAGATTAAAGGCACCACACTTTTGCCATGCAGTCCAAACGGTCTCATCATCCTGTCCATCAAGTAGACTACCCTTGACATATAACCTGTATCTTCGAGAAAAGATAAAAAACCAAACAACAGTGCAATTTGTGGAATAAAAATAACCACTCCACCAATACCTGGAACAACACCCTCAGCAAGAAGATCAGTAAAAGGCCCAGATGGAAATGTTTCATAGATCCAGCTGCTAGCTGCTGCGAATCCAAGGTCGATCATATCCATAGGAAATTCAGCCCATGCAAATATAGCTTGGAAGATCAGAAGCATGAGAGATAAAAAAAACAAATACCCAAATACAGGATGCATTAGAATATTGTCGATTCTCTGTGTAATGTCTCTTTCGGGAGACAAGCCTTTGGTTATAACTTTATCAAGTAAGGAATTTATATTCTTATAGCGAGCATTGGTTTCTTTGATCTGAAGTGCTGATATATCGCAATGATGCTTTCTGGCTTTTTCTATTAGCCAATTTTTATCACTGGCAGTCATTTTAAGATCATATGATGCAAAAACCAGGTATTGGTAAGCTTGAAAATCAGTTTTTAATCCAAAGCGTAATTTGATTTCTGCACAAAGCTCATCGGGTAATATAGTTTTAAGATCTAAAAAAACTTTGGGTTCACTGAAGGTCTCATTAAATATGAGGGACTTAATACCATTCATCCCTTCATTTTTTCTAGCATCTGTAAGAATAATGGGGACTCCCGTTTCTTTATATAGTTTGAATGTGTTGATTTTTATTCCTTTTTTCTCGGCCAGGTCTTTCATATTCAGAACCATTGCCAAAGGAATTCCTAGATCCATCACTTGACTCGCTAAAAGTAAACTTCTTTCAAGGTTGCATGCATCTAATACTAGAAGAATATAGTCTGGTTTCTCTGTGGCTTTCCCACTCAATATGCGGTGAGCTATCAGTTCATCTTCGGATTTCGGGTATAAACTATATGTCCCTGGAAGGTCGATGATATCATATTTTGTATCTTTATTTTTTATTGATCCTACCGTTTTATCTACTGTGATCCCAGGATAGTTACCTACCTTTTGCTGTAAGCCAGTCAATTGGTTGAATATACTTGATTTGCCTACATTAGGGTTCCCTATAATGGCTATAGTTTTGGATTTTTTAGCTACTAATGTTTCCATTATTTATAAGGTAACTTTTATAAATTTTGCCTCATGCATTCTGATGGCAATCGTATGGTTTTCTAGGAGTAAAGCCATAGGACCTCGAAAAGGGGCTTTTTGGATAACTTTGATTTTTTTACCGGGTGCTAACCCCATTTCCAAGAAATTTATGGTTAGAGGGGAATCTATAATGCTTTCTAAGCATGCTGATTGACCAACATTTAATAGATCTAAAGTCATATCTGCTATTGTTTGGGGTCGGAAAGTTACCACTATTTAGATTAAGTCCAAATAGTATTGCTGAATATTTATACTGATATATATTCAGGGAGTAACCATTTTTAATTTTTACGGTTATTATTTAGCAACCTCTGTTAATTATGAAATTGAATAATTTTTTCTATTTATTGATTTTAGTCCACTTTTCCAGCTGCATAGGTACTACGAAAATCATAGAACCCGAACTTCCATTTCAAGCAGAGTGTTTTGCGGCATTAATTGATAATCATTTTGATAGTAAAGAAATCACATATGACCCGGATGAAAGAGATGATTGGAAGGACGAAGTAGATGAAAGAATCCATTTTTTAGCATATGCATTTGAATTACAAGATGACCTTCAAGAATTAATAAGACTTAATAGGAGGGGAGAAGATAGGGATGCACAAGATGATTTGCGTAGGAGACTATTAAAGGCAGTAGACCTCACATCCCTGGAAGTGTCTGCTATAGCTAGCGGTTTAGATTGTGAAGAGGAAAAATCAGTTCAGTTGGCAGATTATCTGGATCGTCAGATCCGTAATCAAGAAAGAAAACTTACTGTAGCAGCTATCATCACCGGAGCAGTGGTATCAACGGGAATCGGTATAGCAGTTCTGTCTGGAATGGAGGGAACTGATCCTATTCTACAAAGCATAGGACTCACTGCTGGTCTGGCTGAAGTATATATGGGGCTTAAGGTGTTATCCCTGAGAAGAAAAATCATAGTGGAGCATCCCATTAATATCATCCAAATGGTCATAGAAGAAGACAATTCCAAAGGTATTTTCTCGCCGGCGGTTTGGTTTTATCTTAATGCCCCAACTCCTGGAATGGAAAGATCATTACGTGAAAAATTATTGATTAGATGGGAAGCTTATGGGAGATATTCAGATGAAGACTTCAGCATATTTTTAGGAGATAAAGGAGAGTATACGGCTAATATGCTTGAAGCCAGATCCGGTCTGCTTGAACAGCTTTCTTCCCAAGTATTTATAATGAAGCAGGATATTATGTTATTTATGAGCTTTCTACATGAGTTTTAAAAATGGCGTGTTTATACGTCATGGAGGGCTATATAGTGTGTTTTAGTTTAAACATCAGCCGTCCCGTAATATATGAATATATATATACCCACATAAAATCTAAAATTCTACAATTATACCAATGGTTGGTAAGATAGTACCAGCTGGATTGGCTACGCTTCTCAATAAATATCTACTAGAATCATCTGGATTTATGACTAAATCTCCTGTTTCGTTTCTAACTGGAACAAGGATATCTGGTTGTTCAGCCTTGAAGTTATATAGATTTTGGATATCTATATACCAATTTAAATTCCATTTAGGAAAGAAATATTTTTTATCAATTCTAATATCTAATTGGTGAAAACTTGATAATCTTTGGGCATTGATCTGGTTAAAATTTAAAATTCCTACATTTCTCAAATCCCAATTACTTCTCAATCCCGAAGATTGTATATCAAAAGGGGTATATGGTGTGCCGCCTAAATATCTCCATCTGCCTCCCAGTTCCCAATCTTTCTTTAATCTCTGTCCTGCTGTTAGACTTACAATAAACCTATTGTCCCATGATGAAGGAAGAAATCCCTCAGTATTAGGATTTGTAAATTCACTCCGCACTAATGTAACAGCTGCTATTCCATAAAACCCTTTATATAATCGTTGCTGGGCTAGTAACTCTAATCCATAGGCTCTTCCTTCAGCATCTGAAGTCACAGGTTCATTTCCAATAACGCCAAAGTCTGCCCCTAGATTCGCCAATGCAATACCATTACGAATAGAAGAAGGATAGTTTTGGTAATATTTATAAAAAGCTTCAGCTGTAAACCTTCTGTTTTTCTCCGGGATCTGCCATTCTAATCCGGTGATCGCATGTGTAGCCCGGATAAATTTCACATCATTTATTTGATTTACCAGATCTCCCTCATTATTTCGAAAACCTAGGACAGTGTATGGAGGCTTTTGATAATATATTCCTGCATTTGCAGTCCAAAATAAATTGGGTTTGAGCTGGTAAGATATAGAGGCCCGGGGGCTTATTTGATTTAGAGGATTTTGGGCGGTTACTCCAAAATCGCTTCCATCTAACCGAATACCACCGGTAACCAATAACTTTTCATTATAAAAGTTTTTGTTGCCTTGAACAAATGCACCATAGCTGTGGAAATTAGAAATAGCATTAAAATTTATAATCTGGCCCGAACCTGCTAAGGTAGTTCTGTCATAATTATTGATAAAATATCTGCTGAATTCATAATTTATACCATATTTAAAACTGAATCCTTTTCCGAAAACACTATTCTCTGCCCGAAATTTATTTTCACTTTCCTGAGATAAATAATTTGTTAATAAGTTTGAGGGGTCACTTTCATCATTATTAAAATATTTATAGGCCTCATTATTAAGCATGTTTCTGCTTAGAACAAAAGTCCAAAAACCATTATCTCGATATTGCTTTAGCTTTAGTCCGGTGACATAATTCCATTGCGAGGAAACAGGGAGATTGTCCAGAAGGTATAATCTATTTTCCCTATCCTCTTCAGATTCTTCGTTGGGTACATCAAAATTTAAGGAAAAATTATCTATAGCACCCATTCCTATAAATGTTAGCTCTGTTTTTTCTGAAAACTTAGTTTTAGTTTTTACCAAAAAGTCATTAAATGTGGGCAAAAATGGCAGTCCTAAAAGGCGAAAAAGTCCCTGTAGATATGACCTACGTACAGATACATTATATGTAGTTTTATCAGTTAACGGACCATCATTTGAAAGAGTGAGTTCACTGGCCCCTACAGTAATTTGTGTAGACATTTTATCTCTACGGCCTTCTTTGAGTTCAAATTCAAAGAATGAACTGAGGGCGTTCATTCTATTGGCAGGAAATCCACCACTGATTACATCTACATTTTGTATTAAATTTACATTTAAGATACCGACAGGTCCACCAGATGATCCTTGTGTAGCGAAGTGGTTAATAACGGGGACTTCAATTTCATCCACAAAAAATTTATTTTCGTTAGGCGCACCTCCTCTTATGATGATATCATTTCTAAAGCTAGCAGTACTTGCAACACCGGGCAGCGACTGAATTACGCGGCTTATATCCCTATTACCACCCGGATATCTTTCTATTTCATTAGTATTAAGTCTTCGGGCAGAAATTGGAGTTTCCTCTGACCTGGTAAATTCGGAGCTTACAACTATTTCCTCCAGGTCGGATGCATCTTCTGTAAGTTCAAAATCGAGTTGTACTCCTCTGGCCCGAGAAATCTGTACTTCGAAAATTGTTTTAGCCTTATATCCAACAAAAGAAGCTTTTAGATTGTACAGGCCTGGTTCTATATCTGTAATTTCATATTTGCCGTCTTCGTCAGATACTGTTCCCTTATCTGTACCCAATATAATAACATTGGCAAAAGGGATTCCCTGATTATTTGTTGGATTATATACTCTACCTTTTATATTTCCATTTTGTGAAAAACCAAATACAGGCAACAATAATGTCCCTAGCAAACATATCAAATATTTCATCTAATCTAAAGCTTAGTTCAAGTAGCTCTACCTATAATCAAAAATCAGAATAAATGTTCGAATTA
>DATHVH010000112.1:0-7595 GCA_035461405.1 Anditalea sp. | reverse complement strand
AATGATAAGGGATAGCTACATATTCGCTAAATGATCTATTTACATCCTCTCATACCAATTGTAATTTAAATAAAACAGCGGTACACCACCATTTCATTCACTTATCTTAAATCACTGGTTAATGCCCTGCAAATATGATTGTCATAAAAAGTTACATTCTGCTGTAGTTTATCCCATCAATATGGGAAGATCATATTTATTTTGTATTTGGATTTAACCCATTTTTGAAGGCATGGAAGTAACTGTTACTTCATCATCCAAGCAACATCCAATACTTTAAAATTTAAAATAACCTTAAAGTGAGATGACTTCAGCATTTTTTTGATCTGAAAAATATATTTTAAGTGCTAACTATGCAAACCAAAAGTTTATAACTGTTCTAAGGGTTTATACGATACTAAATATTCTTTCATCAATAAAAAATTAAAACAGATTCATTAATTAGTTCTTTTACAAGCTATCAGTAACAAAACAGACATAATTAAGCAGTTTTTACAAAATTTTTCATTGTTACTGATCAATTTCATACTGATTTTGATAATTTTTTCAAAAAAATATAATTAGTAGCTTTTTTTATAAACCAACTTTTGTACATTTAACAATTATTACATCTCATCTATTAGACCTATTATGATTAAGTATGAAAAAGATTGAAGCATTAATTCGAACTTCCAAATTTGAGAAAGTGCATGAATGTATATCTAAGCTAGATGTAAGGTTTCTTACCTTCTATGAAGTCAAGGGGATCGGACTAGAGCATGCCATGGAGCAATCCTATAGAGGCGCTACATTTAGTCCTGCATTTATTCCCAGGACCAAGCTGGAAATGGTGGTTATGGATCACCAGGTAGAATCTGTGGTGAATTGCATCTTAGAAGAGTCAGCTACAGGCGAGGTAGGTGACGGTAAGATTTTTATTTCAAATATAGAAGAAGCCTACAGGATCAGAAATAATGACAGAGGAGAAGCAGCGCTGTAATTACTCATACTAACCAAACCTATATACACCTATTAAATTCTATTAAGATGCAACAAGAATTATTTACCATCAATAATTTGTGGATGATGGTGGCTACCATATTAGTCTTTATCATGCATTTGGGGTTCGCTTCACTGGAAGCCGGACTTACAAGATCAAAAAACACGATTAACATCCTATTTAAGAATACCATTATCCCTGGACTAGGTATTCTTACATATGCAGTGATAGGATTTAATCTTATGTATCCAGGGGAAAGTTTTTCGGGAGCCTTTATAGGACTATCTGGCATAGGCCTGGTTTTACCTGAAAATTGGAATAACGCACTTTATAATGAAGGATATACCTTCTATACCGACTTTGTTTTTCAGGCCATGTTTGCTGCTACAGCAGCCACGATCGTCTCAGGGGCAGTAGCTGAAAGGATCAAACTGGGTAGCTTTATGCTGTTTTCATTGCTCTATGTGGGGATTTGTTATCCAATAGTGGGCATGTGGAAGTGGGGCGGAGGATTTTTAGATACTTTAGATACCCCATTTTATGATTTTGCCGGCTCGACTATAGTACATTCTGTAGGAGGATGGGGTGCACTAGTAGGTGCATTTCTATTGGGACCAAGGATTGGCAAATATACTAAGGAAGGTATCAGACCGATACCAGGACACAACATTCCCATGGCAGTAATCGGTGTGTTTCTACTTTGGTTTGGCTGGTTTGGATTTAACGGTGGATCTGTCCTTTCAGCTGACCCAGGCGCAGTTTCCCATGTTTTTGTCACCACCGCACTTGCGGGAGCCGCGGGTTCTATTGGCGCATTGCTGGCAGCCTATCTAGTTACCAAAACTTTTGATATTACAATGGTACTTAACGGGATCCTTGCCGGACTGGTAGGTATCACTGCAGGAGCTGATGTAATGGGACCTATGGATGCTATTATTATTGGACTGATAGGTGGGGCATTAGTAGTAGTAGCTGTAGTATTTTTTGACAGGATCAAGATAGATGATCCAGTAGGAGCTATATCTGTCCATCTAGTATGTGGTATCTGGGGTACCTTGGCAGTAGGGATTTTCGGAGAATTGGCTGGCTTGCAGCAAATACTGAGTCAACTTATAGGAATCGGGATAGTGGGTGTATTTTGCCTTGCATTTAGCTTTACCATCCTTTATACTATGAAGATGGCCGGAGGGATTAGGGTGCACGCCAAAGAAGAAGTAGAAGGACTGGATGTCCATGAGCACAGTATGCAGGCTTATCCGGATTTTGCTACCAAAGCTTAAACATCCTTAAGCTTTAGATAAGCTGATGTAGAGATCTTATTGGTGTCCTGAACATATGGCAGGGCACCATAACTCTCTTTCCATTTCAGTAAACTATGTTTAATGTTCCTTCCCTGTAATTCATGTGATGTACCCAAGTCAATATACTTTTTATGGGAAAATACCTCAGTCGCAAGATGATATATCATTAAATCTAACGCATGGAGCGATTTCCCTTTGGGGGTAGCTGATATATACTGGGTTCTGACGAGTTGTTCAGATTCAAATATCGTAATCCCAGCTATCAATTCGCTACCGATATAAGCATTAAATTGTCTTATATGACCCTTATTGTTAGTAGCAAGTCTAGAAATTTCTTCCACATTATGTACAGGTGCGGCTTTAAATTTAGTCTGTAGATTAGGAATTAGGACCTTTTCCCAAAAATTGTCAAATGTAAAATTTTCCTCGATACGTACACCAAGTCTTTGCGACTTGGATAAGCCCCACCTTTTTCCATGTTCCCAAGTTTCGATATCCATAGGTAAGGGTATAGCTGAAATAAATTCTCTCCCAATTAATTCTGCCTCTAAAATAAAATAAGCATGCTCTAAAATTCCCTGAGGTGAATTAGTATATATAGAAGGAATATTTTTAACTATTATGGATTCATACCCCAAATTGTAAGCATATTCTAATATAGCCGATATAATCAAATAAATTTGTGAATACCTCAATTTTGGGTAAAGTAAAAATCCACCAAAACTGAGGCCTTGATGGGAATATAATACATTGCCTACTTCATGAGCTGGTACAATACAGGCTAAAGTCCCCTCCCACTCTACCATTATCGAATGATCCGAAAATAATTGATGATGATATTCCATATAGTTTCGAAAGTGCTGAAAGTTACCGTTTATAGACCGCACCACCATATTGTCCCAGTCTTGGTGCACTTCTTCTGTATATCTATAGACTTTTATCATTCCGAAACGGTGATTAAGGTTTAATATAACAAATTAAAACTATTGCAGATCAAACTAAAAAGTGCCTATAAATAGGTTGAATACTTATTTTTCAAAACAGCTATATTAGTATAACCAGATTTTGTGTTAACTTACGTATTATTGGCATAAATAACTATTAGTTATTTCCCCTGCGTAATAGTTTGGCAAAGATTGTGCTTCATTTTCACAGTATTCTATTGAATCTGCCATATATCTGTATATATTTTTATTTAAGATCGTAAAACTTTCAAATGCTTCTAGCTAAAAAAGTACCTATATTCTATTTAATCCGTAAAGTTAGATTTGACTTATTATATGTAATTACTGTTGCCATCATAGTTCACATTTTGACCAGACAAATCTATCCATACATACCTGAAATGCCCCTTGGAATTCCAACTTTTCTGGGTACAGCAATTTCTGTTTTGCTATCTTTTAAAATGGCCCAATCTTACGATAGATGGTGGGAGGCCCGTAAAATTTGGGGAGCTATCGTAAATGATTCCAGAAGTTTAGTAATTCAGTTGCAGACCTTTATTCTAAAAGAGAATCCTGAAGAAATAATTAAAAAAATGGCTTATAGGCAGATCGCATGGTGCTATTGCCTGGGCCAGAGTTTAAGAGACCTCGACCCTTTAACTAATATGAAGGATTTTTTATCCACTGAGGATTTACGCAAAATTTCAGAGCATAAAAACAAACCCCTCGCCATCATGCAGCTAAATGCGGAGGAAATGAAAAGATTTAGAACCGCAAATGAGATAGATGGATTTACTCATATGCAGATCAATAGCACATTTAGCAGATTAATAGATTCTATGGGTATGGCCGAAAGAATCAACAATACGGTTTTCCCTGTCACCTATAAAATGTTTTTACATTTTTCAATATACATTTTTGTCATCATCCTGTCGATTGCTTTAAGACATGTGGACATTTATTTTGAAATCCCTCTTTTAGTAGCCTTATCACTCGTTTTCTTTTTATTAGAAAAAACGGCATCCCACCTTCAAGACCCTTTTATGAACAGACCCAGTGATATATCCGTTACTGCTATAGCGAGAACTATAGAAATAAATATTAAACAGCTGATAGGTGAGAAGGAAATTCCTGCACCTGTACAGCCGGAGAAGTTTTATATTATGTAACCTTAAATAAAAATTATATGCATACACAAACAAAAGAAACCCAAGAGAAATTGACGCCAGATGAAGCCATCGAATTATTAAAGGAAGGAAATGAGCGTTTTGTAAAAGACATGCGTGCCGACCGTAAATATTCCAAACAGGTCATAGATACTAGCGGTGGACAATTCCCATTTGCTACTATACTCAGCTGCATGGACTCCCGTACTTCTGCTGAACTGATCTTTGATCAGGGCATAGGAGACATATTTAGTATTAGAGTGGCAGGAAACATTCTAAATGATGACATTATAGGTAGTATGGAATATGCTACCAAAGTAGTAGGGACAAAAGTAATCCTGGTATTGGGGCATACTAAATGTGGTGCGGTATCCGGAGCTTGTGACAATGTAGAACTGGGTAATATCACAGCGCTGCTTAAAAAAATTCAACCTGCTATCGAAAGAGAATCCTCTTTCAAAGATAACCGGACCAGCAAAAACGGAGATTTTGTAAATAA
This sequence comes from Anditalea sp., assembly GCA_035461405.1. Lineage (GTDB taxonomy): Bacteria > Bacteroidota > Bacteroidia > Cytophagales > Cyclobacteriaceae > Anditalea. The sequence continues at coordinate 2,706 of DATHVH010000112.1, read as the reverse complement.
AGTTACAGAAATCAATGTAAGAATGGTAATGGAACGGGTAACGGAAGAAAGTGAAATTATTAGAGAATTAGAAAAAGAAGGTAAAGTCAGAATAATCGGCGGTGTATATGACGTAGATTCCGGCAAAGTAGAATTCTTTAAAGAAGATAAGGGTATAGCATCCTAATAATCGGCCCTCTCAAAATATTAATTGAGAGGGTTTATTTTTCCTCTTCAAATGATAATAAAAAGGTAAAAAAACATATACTTTTAATTACTTCTATTCACTGCTGAGGATTCTCTATCGATATAGTGAACTGGTAGTTCATGTTTCTCTATTTCCATATTTCCTTTTAACTGGGACAAAATCACATCCATTAACTTATTAGACATTTCTTCTATAGGCTGAGCTATGGCAGATATTGGCGGATTATATAATTTGAATAATTCATTGTCATCAAAAGCAACTACAGCAATGTCTTCGGGAATATTTTTTCCGAGTGATTTCAAAGCAGCTAATCCACTTATAGTCAAATAATTTGTGGAAAAAAACAGTGCATCCAAACCCGGCTTTTCTTCTGCTACAAATAATCTGATTTTTTTTTCAATATTGTCAGTTCCTATATCTTCATATGGAATAGTTTTAAGGTTTAAAGATAAATTATGCTCATTTATAGCCTTTTCATACCCCTTGTACCGATCCATCATTTGTGTTTGTTGAGATTCCAAGGTTACAAAACCAATATTTTTAAACCCATTGTCTATCAACCCATTGATAGCGCTATAGGTAGCTTGCAAATTATTTATTACTACATGGCTAGCATCCATATCAGGAAAGTATCTGTCAAATAGCACAACAGGAAGACCTTCCTCCATTAATTGCTTAATATCCCCTTCCAATCCTTTCGGTGCTGTAATAATGTATCCATCTACCTGTCGACCTTTAAATACCTGGATAAGCTCCTGAGCTTTATTTATATCATCATCAGTACTGCAATAGATGATTTTATACCCTGAAGCATAGGCTTTTTCTTCCATCTTTCTAGCTACGCTAGAATAAAAATAATTGGAAATATCCTCTACCATAAACACCAAAATCTTTGATTTTCCTGTACGGAGACTTTGCGCCAGCTGACTTGGCTGATAGCCCACTTTCTCTATATGGTCAAGTACTTTTTTGGTTAGCTTTTCACTTATTCTATTTTCTTTAGCCTTACCGTTAAGAATGAATGATACTGTGGTGATAGAAATGTTTAATTGAGATGCTATATCCTTAATAGATAGTTTCTGTTTTGCCATAGATACTACAAATTAAATAAATGTTAGCCCGAAATCACTAGTTTTAATAAGTATTTTACCAAATTTACACTAACTATAATTTTGTTTTATTATAGCAGTAAATTAATAATGAAAAATAACTATCGGGAACGATCTCTGATCCTATAAAGGATATTTATAATACACTATATAAATACTAAGAAGCCTCAGCGAATACTGCTGAGGCCGTTTATTGTTATTAATTATTGGAAGTTTTTTCTGGTACTACCCAGTAATATATGGTATGTACATATCCATTGTCAGTTTCTATCTTCTTTACTTGCTCCGGTTCCCAATCACCCATATCATAATTATGTGATACCACACGGGTACCCGGCTTCAGATTTAAGATCTTAGGTCTAAGCTTCATGTTTACTTGTGGCAATAGGTATAATGTAAGGACAGTAGCTTCACTAAAATCCATATCAAACAAATTGCCTTCAATAAATTTTACCTTATCAGTAACATTGGCATTTTTGGCGTTGGCGTTGGCCTCTTCTATTCGGAGAGGATTTATGTCCACACCTACTCCTCTGGTGCCGAATTTTTTCGCAGCAGTGATTGGTATCCTCCCATCTCCAGACCCTAGATCGTATAATACGTCATTGCCTGAAACATTGGCCATTTTAAGCATTTCCTCTACCACCACCTCTTTAGTAGGCACATAAGGCACGTCCAATGCTACAGATTGACCTATAGCATAATTTGCAGAGGCTAGCATAATTAAAAGTATTGCCGCAAATCTGTTTAATTTATTCATCCTTTTTTCATTTAGTGTGTATGATTTATTTAAATTTTCAAGCATATATTTAATTTGAATTTTCATATAAACTATTTTTTGAAAGAAACAGCAAAAGGACAGCACCGATCATCAATACTCCTATGCCTACCAAAGCTCCCCATCCGGTATACGTAATGCTAGAATAAAGCAAATAAGCACTGGTAAGACAGAAGATAATTGGAGTGAAAGGATACAGAGGAACTTTAAAAGGGATTTTCCTTTCAGGGTTTTGCTTTCTTAAGACAAATAGTGAGATCCCCACCAACAAGAAAAAAAACCAGAATACAGGTGCTGTATATTCTACGATGGTTTCGAAACCATCTCTGGATAATAAGCCTAAACTTACCAGCCCCAATGATATTAAACCTTGAATAATGAATGCGTTTACTGGGGAAGAATTTTGATGGTTCCATTTCCCCAGCATGGAAAAAAGCGGGAAATCCCTTCCTAGAGCATAATTGGAGCGCGCCCCTGTAAATATAGTCGCATTAGCGGATGTGAGCGCTGCCACCGCTACCAGGATAACTATTAGCCAGACACCTGTATTTCCAAAAGTAGCTCTCATAAGATCGCTCGCCACAGCATTTGAACCAGCCATCCCCTGAAGGCCTAACACTTTAAGAAAAGAA
>DATHVH010000111.1:0-22995 GCA_035461405.1 Anditalea sp. | reverse complement strand
GGTTAAGTTAGAAAAATACTTAAATGTACTCAGCACTTCACCTCCAGACAAAAATATATGGTCTGAAAATGAGCAATTAGCCTATTGGATCAATGCTTATAATGCATTCACCGTAAAATTAATAGTGGATAATTATCCAGTAAAAAGTATTCAAGATCTTCATCCCTTATTTAAAATCCCGTTGATCAATACGGTCTGGCATAAGAAATTTTTCCAAATTGGAGGAGAAGATACCAGCCTGGACCAGATCGAACATAAGATTTTAAGAAAAGAGTTTAATGAGCCCCGTATACACTTTGCTATAAATTGTGAGTCTGTATCTTGTCCGCCATTGAGGAATGAAGCCTATGTAGCAGAAAAGCTGGAAAAACAATTAGAAGAGCAGGGTAGGATTTTTATAAACAATCTACCGTACAATAAAATCAATGCTGACAAAGTGGAAATTTCTTCCATCTTCAAATGGTTTAAAGGAGATTTTACTAAAAATGGGAGTATTATAGATTACCTAAATAAATTTTCAAAGGTTCAAATAAGCAGTAATGCTAAGATTAGTCACTTGGAATATAATTGGGGCTTGAATGAATAGCTAATGCGCAAAATCAGTTTAATCATTCCTGTATTTAACGATAATGAAGAGCTACTTAAACTGTTGCATCATTTTCAGAATGTAACGAATATAGAATATATAGAAATTATTATAGTCAGTGCAGATCTGCATAATGAATTGACTGGTCGAGTAGATTCCAAAATAAAAATATTACATTCCAAAATAGCCTGCCGGGCAATCCAATTAAATAGTGGTGCAGCTGAAGCTACTGGGGAAATACTTTATTTTGTTCATGCTGATACACTTCCTCCAATTAGTTTGGTTAAAGATATCAATGATGCAGTGGAGGCAGGCCAATTAATGGGAGGATATAGATTAAAGTTTAACCCTAATTCAATATTGCTCAATATTAATTCTTTCTTCACCAGGTTTAGTACAAAATTCAGCGGTGGAGGTGACCAGACCTTATATATTACAAAAGAACTTTTCAATAAGTATGAAGGATATGATGAGAGATATTGTATCATGGAAGATTTTGAACTCGTTCATCGCCTTAAACCAGTTCATGGATATCATATCATCCCAAAAAATGTAATCGTATCTTCAAGAAAGTATCTTTACAATAATTATTTACGCGTAAACTTTGCTAATTATCAAGCCTTCAAAATGTATAGAAGGAAAGTAGCTCCTGAGATTATCAAGGAGTATTATTATGCATCATTACATTAAGTTACAAATAAGAATGAAGTTTGAGTAAGGAAAGCAGTAGCTATAGAATAATTATTTATAAATAGCGATCAGGTTTTAATCTGAACTTTAGTTTAGGAAGTAAACTTTGCAGAGAATTATTTATTCAATTGATTTTATGGAAATAAAGGGTAAAATTAATTTAAGGATATAAATATATGGTACTTTGGATTTTGTGAAAATTAAAGCAAAATGTGTATTTAATTTTGTGTTTTTGTGTATAAATAGGACTAGCTATGAGAATTAATATTGAAATAGACCAAAAATTGATCAGTGAAATTCTTGAAAAAACAAAGATCAAAACAAAAAGAGAAGCAGTTGATATGGCTTTAAAGGAATATCTCCGAATGATAAGGCTGAAAGAACTTTCCGGCATGGCAGGTAAGGTCACATGGTCAGGTGATTTGGATGCTATGAGAAATGATTGATAACGAAAATGTTTTAATTGATACCAGTGTTTGGATATGTTTTTTTGGAGGAAAAAATCCTCAGATCACAAATGCGGTTCAAGAATTATTAATTAACGATCAAGTATTGATCTGTCCCCCTGTTTATCAAGAGATTTTGCAGGGAATCAAATATCCAATTGAATTTTTTGAGATGAAGGATAAGCTTAATGCATTGAAACACATCCATTCCGATTCATTTGAGGCAGCAGAAGGTGCTGCTCAAATCTATTCGATTTTAAAGATAAAGGGGGTTACGATTAGAAAGAGCTATTACTGTTTGATAGCTTGGTATGCTAAAACTACCCATACTGCTCTTTTTCATTTGGATAAGGATTTTATTCCAATTTCTGAGTATTTTGAGCTTCAATTCTATTCTTATTAAAAGGTTATATATAGATGGTCACAAATTATTTGAATAGGTAAGCAGGATTGTTAATTGTTTCTGAAAAAATAAACTTCACAGTAAAATTGCCGTAAATTGTGTCAATTATCTTTTCCGCCATCTGAAATTGGTCTACCATTGCCCTATATTATCTCAAGTAGATTAATTATATTCTGAAGGATAAACAAATTGATCAACCCAAAGTGAATAAAAGCAATACTAAGCACATCGTCATTATCGGAAATGGAATTGCCGGAATCACCTGTGCCCGTCATATCAGAAAGCAGGACAGCCACATTAATATCACTATCATTTCTGGGGAAACAGAGCATTTTTACTCTCGAACAGCACTCATGTATATCTACATGGGACATATGAAATATCATCATACCAAACCTTATGAAGACCATTTCTGGGAGAAAAACCGGTTGGGTTTGGTACATGACTGGGTGACGGAAATAGATACTGACAATAAAAGTTTGAAGCTTAAGAAAACAGAGCCTATAGAATATGATACTCTGGTTTTAGCTTTGGGCTCGAAGTACAATAAATTCGGATGGGAAGGGCAGAATCTGGATGGTGTACAGGGACTTTACAGTTACCAAGATCTGGAGACTATGGAAGCCAACACCCAAAATTGCAATAGCGCCGTGATAGTTGGGGGCGGACTCATCGGTATAGAGATGGCAGAGATGTTAAGGAGTCGGGATATACCGGTTACTTTTCTGGTTCGTGAAAAGGAATTTTGGAACAATATATTGCCGGAGGAAGAAGGCAGACTTGTGGGAAGGCATATTAGGGAACACCATATTGATTTAAGGCTGGATACAGAATTGGACAGAATACTGGATGATGGTAATGGAAAAGTAAAATCTGTGATCACCAATCAAGGAGAAGAAGTCCCTTGCCAGTTTGTTGGGCTTGGAGTAGGGGTAAGTCCAAATATTGACCTGCTTAAAAACTCTCCTATTGAAGTGAATAGAGGTGTCCTAGTGGATGAGTATTTTGCTACTAACATACCAGATATATATGCCGTTGGAGATTGTGTGGAATATCGTAATCCACCAACGAACAGGCCTAAAGTGGAGCAGGTTTGGTATACCGGCAGGATGCATGGTGAGACATTGGCTTATAACCTAACTAATAAACCTGTACCTTATCAACCGGGTCCTTGGTTCAATTCTGCCAAGTTTCTGGATATCGAATACCAGACTTATGGAGTGGTGCCCTGCGTATGGAAACATCCTGTATCCTCGTTCTATTGGGAACACCCCGAGGGAAGAGTTTGCTTCCGTGCTTTATTTGATGGGGATAGCAGAAAATTATTAGGCGTAAACAGCTTAGGCTTCAGACTCCGTCATGAATATTTTGATGACATACTACAAAGAGAAGGAACAGTGGAAGAGTTGCTTTCCCAAATTCATATAGCGAGCTTTGACCAGGAGTTTGCTGAAAATTACCATCAAGAAATTTTAAATGCCTTTGAATCTCAAACGGGAATAAAGCTCTCGCCATTCAAAAATAAAAAGAAGGGAATATTATCTCTATTCGGTATATAAGATAAAATGAAGAATATACAAAAATTAGGACTGGCAGTTTTTTTCCTGGCATTAATACTTTTTAATGCCATACTGTTTCTAGGTAAGTTTCAGCTTACAGAAGAAAGACTTGAAGAAATAGCTAAAGACGAACATCTAGAAGTCCTAAGGGAAGAATTACGTCCAATGTTTGATGAAACTTACAATTCTAGCTTTGCATTTGTCAATAATTTTAACAGGCATCTTGATGGCTATAACGATGTACAGAAAGATGAACAAAACTGGGACAGGGTGATATGGGATGATTATACTTTGGCAGCAGCTAGAATTAGCAGTGAAGGTTTCGTAGATAATAACCGATGGGCATTGCTAATGCTGACCCTAGTCATGGGCTCGATCGGAGCCTTAATCTATATTTTGCCTTTATACCGAGGAGAACCTAATGGAATAAAGCATAATGGGGTAATGTTTTCTTCCAATAAACGCAGAGGTATTGTGGGCATTACAGTCGGAATTTACCTCATCCTTATATATGTCTTACTGTATTGGTTCCCCGCCTATATAGTGAATTGGGTTATCATAGTAGATCCTATCAGCAGGATGATTTCAGGCGGTCCTGCCAGTCAGTGGTTTATGTATGGTGTTATTTACACCCTTGCCATTTTGGTGATGGGTATACGCATGTTCCGCAAGTATTGGGGGAATAAGTACCAGATGCTTAGGACTGCATCGGTGATGTTTTTTCAGTTGAGCTTTGCCTTTCTTCTTCCCGAAATTTTAATGCTATTTAATCAGCCTTACCACAATTTCATTAATATCTGGCCTCTGGATTATACCTTCTTCTTTGATTACAGATTAGACGGAATGCTAAGCAGTGGTGCCATCGGAATGCTGATGCTTATCTCCGGTATTCTCCTGATTGTGATAGGAGTTCCACTGATGACTTACTTTTATGGCAAGCGCTGGTACTGCAGCTGGGTCTGTGGATGTGGGGGACTGGCAGAAACTGCTGGAGACCCCTATCGTCATCTTTCTGATAAGTCTGTGAAAGCTTGGAAAATAGAAAGATGGATGGTGCACAGCGTATTGGTTTTTGCAGTAGTCATGACAGCCTTTACTTTGGCTAATTACTTTTCAGGTTATGAATGGCTTGGCCATAGTACGGATATGCTTCATGAGTGGTATGGATTTCTGATCGGGGCGGCATTTGCCGGAGTAGTGGGGGTTGGCTTTTATCCCTTTATGGGTAATAGGGTGTGGTGTCGCTATGGATGCCCCTTAGCAGCTTACTTGGGCATAGTCCAAAGATTTAAAAGTCGCTTCAGAATTACTACAAACGGCGGACAATGTATATCTTGCGGCAACTGTTCCACCTATTGTGAAATGGGTATAGACGTTCGCTGGTATGCACAGCGGGGTCAAAACATAGTAAGGGCTTCCTGTGTTGGCTGCGGAGTATGTTCATCTGTATGTCCTCGGGGAGTGCTAAAGCTGGAAAACCGTAGTGAAGAAGGCAGAGTATCCGATATGCCGATCATCATAGGCAATAAATCCATTACGATTAAAAATTAATGATCTTTATATATCCTTTCTTAGTCATTTATGTACTGGCTATGCTGTTTATATTTCTATACAGCTTAGCTCAGGCACATTTACTGTTCCATTTTTTTAAAATAAGAAAAAGCATAAAACCAGTAAGCATTCCCAAGGAAAAGGAACTTTCAATGGTAACGGTACAACTACCGATTTTCAATGAAAAATATGTAGTGGAGCGCTTAATTCATGCTGCAGCGGCGATTAATTACCCCTCCGAGAAATTGGAAATCCAACTTCTGGATGACAGTACTGACGATACTGCTGAAATAATAGAGGAAATTATAAAACAGTATCCAAAAATCAACTTTAAATATATCCATAGAACAGACAGAAAAGGTTTTAAAGCAGGTGCACTTAGAGAAGCCTTGGAGTCTGCCACGGGAGATTTCATCGCTATTTTTGATGCGGATTTTGTACCTGATCCTGATTTTTTATTAAAAACAGTTGGCTTTTTCTCTGATCATAAAGTAGGGATGGTTCAGTCTCGGTGGACTCATTTAAACGAAGAATTTTCAATATTGACCAGGCTTCAGGCATTTGCACTGGATGCCCATTTTATGGTGGAGCAGATGGGAAGAAATAACCAAAAGGCTTTTATCAATTTCAATGGTACAGGGGGGATTTGGAGAAAAAAATGCATACTGGACGCAGGCAATTGGCATGATGATACGCTTACCGAGGATCTCGATTTAAGCTATAGAGCTCAAAAAAAGGGTTGGGAATTTATCTATCGGCCGGATATAGTTTCCCCAGCAGAACTGCCACCTATCATGTCCGCCATCAAATCACAGCAGTTCCGATGGACTAAAGGAGGTGCTGAATGTGCTTCTAAACATCTTCGTTCTGTATTTGCTCTACGGTTGCCCTGGAAAGTCAAGCTTCATGCTACGGCTCATCTGCTAAACAGTGTAATCTTTATAGCTGTATTATTAGTCAGCATCAGTAGTATTCCCATATGGTGGGCATTTCACCAAGATTGGATTCATGAAAGTTATTTCCAAGGAGCAGCAGTTTTCCTCTTAAGTTTTGTCATCATTGCAATGGTCTACTTCTTTGCCAACCTCAGCTTGTTGAAGATTACTTTTATGGGAGTCGGGAAATTCTTACTGGAATTACCTCTATTCTTGTCTGTATCGATGGGATTGTCCTTACATAATTCACAAGCAGTATGGGAAGGATTGACCGGAAAGAAATCACCATTTATCCGAACACCAAAATACAATCTGAAAAAGGGGAAGGTAGATTGGAAGAGTAATATTTATAATCAAGTTAATATTCCGATTACCACCTATATAGAGGGTATGCTTACAATTCTATTTAGTCTCATGGTAATTTTATCCTTCTATACAGCTACTTATGAAATGATTGTCTTTCATTTTATGCTGGCTGTTGGATTTGGTACAGTAGCCTTTACCTCCTTTAAATCCTATAGAATATCTCCTTAATAAATCTTATATGCTCAAAGGACTCTCATGAATTACCCTATTATCGATGTATTAATTCCCGCGTATAATGAACAAAACAGTGTCCAAAAAGTAATAAATGAAATTCCAGACATTGTCAGGAATATAGTGGTAGTCAATAATAATTCAAGTGATAATACTAAGATCAATGCACTGCATGCTGGAGCACTGGTAATAGATGAACCACAGCAAGGATATGGCAAAGCCTGTCTTACTGGAATTGATTATATAACCAAATTTGATTCAGCCCCAGATATATTAGTATTTCTTGATGCCGACTATAGTGATTACCCAAAGCAACTTTTAGATTTAGTAAGGCCTATAAGCGAGGATGATTATGACATGGTAATAGGATCGCGGGCAAAAGGAAAACGCCAGAGTGGTTCGATGACACCACCGCAGCTATTTGGCAACTGGCTATCCACCAATTTGATGAAATGGATATACAATACTAAATACACTGATCTGGGACCTTTTAGAGCTATTAAGTGGCCGAAATTGTTAACTTTGGGTATGCAGGACGAGACTTTTGGATGGACCATCGAAATGCAGATTAAAGCTGCAAAAATGGGATTTAAAACTACAGAGGTACCTGTAGATTATCGACAACGGATTGGAATATCTAAAATCAGCGGTACAGTTAAGGGAGTTTTTGGAGCCGGGTATAAGATTTTATGGACAATTTGGAAGTATAGGTGAAGGATGTAGGATGACGGATGTCGGGTATAATGAAAAATTGTAATAAGTAGGAAGTATAAAGTTAGAAGTGGGAAGTACATTTAAATATTTAAAATATGAAAAGAATATATAATCCAATTATTTTATTTTTTGCAATTACTTTTCTTATGTCCTGTGGGAGACCGGAGCAGCGGGAAAATATTGATTTTGAGAGGTGGGGAACTTATTGGTTTCAGGGGAATGCTGAAATCAGCAGTTTTGATCTGACCCAGTATCGATATGGTGAGGCTAGGGAAGGTACTGCTGTTTTAATATATGTAACAGAAGATTTCTCAAGAAAAAACCAAGTCAAGCTCGACGATCCCCAAGCTGCAGGTAGAGATGCTCAGACAGTATTAAAGCTAAATCAGACACGCAATTTTACTACAGGTATTTACCCTTATAGTACCATGACTTCAGTGTTTACTCCAGTAAAGGAGCAGTCGCAAGCAGTTAAGATCACCTCCAGTGTGCAGGAGTGGTGCGGGCAGTCTTTTATCCAGTTGAACTTAGGGAGTGGGGATAGTTACTCAGGAAATTTGTATTCTTATTTTGAAACAGAAGGTGATCAAAGCATATCCATATCAGGCTTGGCAGAAGATGATATATGGAACCTTTTGCGCATAGATCCTAACCTTATACCTCTAGGGGGAGTTACTGTTTTCCCTTCAATGGTATACCAAAGATTCACTCATAAAAATTTAGAATCTGAGCAAGCCTTTATTCGAATACAGGATATCACTCCTCAAAGAAAGCAACTGGAATTGTCCTATGAATCAGGTAGTAGAACTTTAAAAATTGAATTCAGGAAAGACTTTCCTTATGAAATCATGGCATGGGAAGAGATCGAAATAAGGCAGGATGGTCAACAGGAAATAAGCAGAGCGGAAAGAAAATCGGTGAAAGTGATCGATTATTGGACTAAAAATAGTGTAGAGGACGAATATCTAAGAAGAGAACTTCAGTTGGATTAAGATATTTATCCGATGTTATTTTAAATCATAATTCATCAAGTTATAATTCTCAAATATGAGCAACTATTTAGAAACAGCAAAACTTGTCTATGAAAATGCTGCCAATACCCCTCAAAAAGGTTTATGCTGTACTACCACACCCATATGGTTACTTCCAGAACTTAAAATCCCTTCAAAAATGCTCGCAATGAATTATGGCTGTGGGTCCACTGTAAATCCAAGAGATTTAAGCAATAATCCTACTGTGCTATATGTAGGGGTAGGAGGTGGGATGGAGCTGCTGCAGTTGTCTTATTTCAATCGTAGAGAGGCTTCAGTAATAGGAGTGGATCCGGTCAAAAGAATGCTGGAAGTCTGTTCCGAGAATTTGATGGAAGCTGAGAAAATTAACCCGTGGTTTCAAAATGATTTTATAAATTTAAAATTGGGAGATGCATTAAATTTGCCTTTAGAGAATGAAACCATTGATGTAGCTGCGCAAAATTGTTTGTTTAATATATTTAAAAAGGATGAACTTGAAAAAGCTCTGTCAGAGATGTATAGGGTTTTAAAACCCCATGGTAGATTGGTGCTTTCAGATCCTACATGTGAAGACGATATGCCCTTAAGTCTTCAAAATGATGATCGGCTTAGAGCCCTTTGTTTAAGTGGAGCCATGCCTTTGCAGGATTATATTGATTTTATTACCCGTATAGGCTTTGGAACGGTGGAAGTTCGTGCCCGAAGGCCATATAGAGTATTGGCACCTGGTCAATATGATACAAAGAAATTAATACACATTGAAAGTGTGGAAATATGTGCTATTAAAGACCCAATGCCTGTGGACGGACCATGTGTTTTTACTGGGAAAAATGCCATTTACTATGGCTCAGATGAATATTTTGATGATGGTCAAGGTCATGTACTGATGCAAAACCAACCTATGGATATATGTGATAAAACAGCTAATAATTTATTGGCTTTAGGTAGGAAAGATCTATGGGTGAGTGAATCGACCTATTTTTATTCTGGAGGCGGTAGCTGCTAATACTAATGAAAAATTGTGGTTATTTATAATTTTAAAATAAGCTTCTTATCCGAAAAACTGACCATCCCTTGAGCTTTTAGCTCTTTTAGCACTGATTTAACTCTCTGAGGAGAAGTAGATGTCATTTGTGCAATTTCATTATTTGTCAACTGTATAGGTATTGATTTAGTACCGGGCAAACCGATTATATCATGGCCATAATCCCTGGCTAATGATTTAAAAAAATTTATAATTCTTACTTCCGACGAATTATAAATAAGATTAGTAATACTATAAATTAAATATCCAATTTTCCGAAAAAATCCACCAACGTATCTCATAAGAAATAAACTAAGTTTTATATCAGTAAATTAAAAGCTTAAAAATGAAAATTAGATGAAGAAAAGACTTAATGTAATTTTTTATGTTCTATATACTCTCAAATAATACTTTTTAATGAGTTACTCTAATTTTTATTTATACTTATGTATATATTTTTATGTCGATAATAGCTAACAATTTATCATACAGACTTTTTTGTTTACTTTTTATTTGTAAACGTTAAACAATCTGAGTTAATATTTTATTATTCCTTTGAGAAAAATTTAATTCAAAGATTAAATCAAGGCACGTCCATCATTTAAGTAAACCAAAGATTCTAATCTTAAGCAATCCAATTCTCTGTGATAACTAGTATATCCTAAACAAATCATACTATGAATAAACTTATGAGCATATCCCGAAAAAAGTTCTTTGTCATTAATGGTTTCAATAGTTTCTTAAATCATTTAAAAATTAAAATTTAATAGTAAAATATTTTAACCATGAATCCAAAATTAACTAAGAGCGGCAGATTATCGGCTGAAAGAAGGGCATTTTTAAAAAAGACAGGATCATTAGCAGTGATGTCTTTACTGGGTGTAGGTTTTTTTACCTCGTGTACTGATGATGATGATACTTTGCCTGATAATAATGTAGCCGATCCGTCGAATCCTGACAATGGAATTACTATTAATGGCAATACTATTAATATTGATCTCACTAAAGCTTCAAGTTTAAAAGCAGCTGGAGGTTGGATGTTGATTACAGATGCCCAGTTACTAGTAGTGAATGTAGGCACCAATTCCTATAATGCATTGACCTCCATTTGCACCCATTCTCAATGTGATAGAAACTGGACTTTTACTAATACGGTATTTACCTGCACATGCCATGGCTCGAGGTTTAATACTTCCGGTGGAGTAGTAGCAGGTCCCGCTACCGCTGCATTAAGAAGTTTTGGAACTTCTCTTTCTGATGAAATACTTACCATTACCAAAACCTGATGAAAAATTTACGGTGTTTAATAATTATTTTCTTTTTGGTGATTTCTACGGCGGGAGCTCAAGAATTTAAAACCAAAAATGGCAATGTAGAATTTCTATCTAAGGCAGCATTAAATGAATTTAATGGTAAATCAAGTAACTTGAATGGATTGGTAGATTTAGACAAAAATTTAATAGATTTTTTTGTTGACCTGAATACTTTAAAAACTGGGATAGGTCTACGCGATAGGCATATGCGGGAAAATTATCTAGAAACAAAGAAATTTCCTTTTGCAGAATTTACAGGAAAAATTGAATCAGGAGCAGACTTGAAAATTGGGGATAGCAAAGAGGTTATTGCCCGGGGAAAATTTAAAATTCATGGAGTGGAAAGAAATATATCTGTTCCGGGTACAATTACCAGGATTAATAAGGATGAAATAAAGTTAGAAGCCATGTTTCAATTACTATTAAGTGATTACAAAATAGATGTACCAAAAGTTGTTTTCTACGAATTGGCAGAAGAACAACAAGTTAGCATAAATGCATTACTCAAAAACAATTAGTCTTATAACAATCAATTTTAATCAATATTGAATGAAAATATATATACTATTCTTTTTAATGCTATTAAGCAATTACGCTCATGCTCAATTACCGAGAGAACTGGCCTCCCAAACGCAAGAGGTAGATCTCATTTTCCATGCGCCAAGGCATATTAATCTTTTTACTGTAGAACCCTTAGATCGCAAAACTTTACATTTCGCTATCATGCATACCTTCGGTCCAATTGACGGAGGTGTTCAGAATCTCTTTGGACTTGATAATGGTGCCAATATTCAGTTTAGTTTTGAATACGGTTTGACAGATAAATTTTCTTTGGGAATAGGCAGATCCAGTAGAGATAAGGTCTATAATGTTTACGGAAGATATCATTTATTGCAGCAGACTCAAAATGGCTCAATTCCTCTATCTATATCTTTTATGGGAGGAGCAGCGGTCAATACCTCAAATTATTTTTTTCTACAGGAATTAGAGCCTTCCTTTGCTGAAAGGACAAGTTATGCAGCCCAATTAATGTTGGCCAGAAAGTTCAATGATAAAATCAGTATTCAGGTTTCTCCAATGATAGCTTACTTTATAGATCCAAATCCTATTTATCTAATTGAAGGTGACCAAAATCTTTATGTGGCTTTGGGATTGAGTGGAAAATATAAAATAACAGGAAAATCCTCGCTGACATTTCAGTATATCCCTAATTTAAATAATGACTTACGGAATAATATAGGTGTAGGTATAGATATAGAAGCCGGAGGCCATGTTTTCCAAATGTATTTTGTAACGTCCCAAGCTCTAAATGAATCTTATCTTTTGGCAGGAGGTAATGGTGTTCCTGGAGAAGGGTTCAGAATAGGATTTAATGTAAACCGTATTTTTAGCACAGGGCGAAAAAGATAATACCAGAACAAAGTAGGTAAAATAAAGTACGATGATAATTGCCTAATAATCATCGTACAATTCCTTTTTATAAGGCACCTCTATTTTTATTTCATACATCCAACTTCGTACTTTTTACCATGATGTCTGATATTAGAAATTGTTATAAATGAATACACAAAAGATTTGATGAACGGGAATGTAATTATCTATTTTTTTATTTATGTTTATAAAAATAAACCCAGTTATACCACCCTATGGCTTTTATAAGAATAATATTAGTTGTGCTCAGTTTTGCATTTATTGATAAAGAACAAGTTGATAATTTTATTACGGATTCAGATGAATTTAATATAATACCAAAACCGAATTATATAAAAGGGTCGGGAGATATTTTTCAATTGGATGAAAATACAAGGTTATATGCTCATACTGATGATGAAGCACTGGATCATTCGATTAGATTATTACAGAAACTCATAGGTACTTCAACTGGGTTTAATTTAGAAGAAATCACAGATGAAAATATCACAAGCAATATTATTTCTTTAGTAGTTGATTCCAATATGGATATAAATGAAGAGGGATATGAATTGGAAGTAGATAAAGATAAAATATCTATTTTATCTAAGTCGCCCAAAGGAATTTTTAATGGTGTACAGACTTTAAGGCAACTCATGCCGACCGAAATTGAAAGTGATAAAGTGATGCGTAATTTCAAGTGGACTATTCCTACTGTTACTATAAAAGATGCTCCCGAATATGGATATAGAGGTGCTATGCTGGATGTTTCCAGACATTTTTTCTCTGTAGAAGATATAAAACACTTTATAGACCAAATCGCAAAATATAAAATAAACATGCTGCATCTTCATCTATCTGATGACCAGGGTTGGAGAATTGAGATAAAATCTTGGCCACTTTTGACTACCATCGGGGGGTCTACAGCGGTAGGAGGTGGAGATGGTGGTTTTTACACTCAGGAACAATATAAAGATATAGTGGCGTATGCCCAAGCAAGGTTCATTACCATTGTACCTGAAATAGATATGCCAGGACATACTAATTCTGCATTGGCAGCCTATGGAATCCTTAATCCTGGAATCAAAGTTCCGGAAGAGGATAGTAGGGTAGCAGATAGGAAGACATTGGGTGTAGATGACGAAGATAAAGATGTGAGCCCCCTGTACACTGGCATAAAGGTAGGCTTTAGTACCTTGGATACAAAAAAGGAGATTACGTACAAATTTGTAGATGATGTCATCCGTGAGCTTTCGGAAATTACACCAGGACCCTATATTCATATAGGTGGAGATGAATCTCATGTGACCGAATTGGAGGATTATATTCCCTTTATAGAACGGGCACAGGAGATTGTAAGCAAATATGGTAAAAAAACGATCGGATGGGATGAAGTAGCTCATGCAAAATTAAAACCTACCAGTGTAGCGCAGTTTTGGGCAAAGGCTGATAATGCAAAAATGGCGGCTGAGCAAGGTGCTAAAATTTTGATGTCGCCCTCTACTTATGCCTACCTTGACATGCAGTATGACACCACGACTCTAATTGGTTTGCATTGGGCGGCTTATATAGAAGCTGATGATGCTTATAATTGGGAGCCTACCGAATTGGTCGAAGGAGTGGGTAAGGATCAAATTCTAGGAGTAGAGGCGCCGCTTTGGACAGAAACTATTACCAATCGAGAGGAACTGGAATATATGGTGTTTCCAAGACTGACAGCAATAGCAGAAATAGGCTGGACGCCACAAAATCAAAGAAATTGGGAAAGCTATAAAACCCGATTGAACCAACATACTAAAAGATGGGACTTGATGGGCATAAATTATTACAAATCACCTCGTTTAAATTAGAGAATAACATAAGAATAACATAAACCAAACAATGCCCGGCCACCTAAAATATAATTTTAGGTGGCTATTTTTATTTAGTTATTATTTATAAAAGACCTTAATAGTAGTACAAATCGCTAAAGAAAGGTTATAAACAAATTATTTATATGCAAATCAGCTATCTTTTATAAGAAAATAAATTTTAGAAGAATTAATGTTACTTAATTGTTATTTATTAATTTACATAACTCTAAACCTCAGCTTCTATTATTTATGGAAAATATAAATGTACTTCGGAAATTTTTTAAGTCATTTATGAAGGGAGATGTAGAATCCATGCTGGATTGCTATCATGAGAATATAGTTTTTACTGACCAGGCATTTGGGAAATTGGAGGGGGATGAAGTCAAATCAATGTGGCGTATGTTGCTCGAATATGATAAGGGAGATTTAAAGATTTCATATAAAGATCTAGAAGCAGATGAAACATATGGATCAGCTAAATGGCGAGCAGTATATTTTTTTGGTAAAAAAAGAAGAAATGTTATTAATCATATAGAATCGTCTTTCAAGTTTCAGGATAATAAAATTATTCAGCATGTAGATCAATATGATATGTGGCAATGGTCACGTCAGGCTTTGGGATGGAAAGGGTATTTATTTGGATGGTCAAATTTTTTTCAAATGAGAATACAACAGAAATCGAGACTAAGTTTAGAAAAGTATCGCTCTAAAATTATAGTATAAAACGGTAATAAAAGTTTATACAAGGATAATCATATCCTTATGGTCAAATTCTGGGGCTTTATAATAGTTTACTTTATATTTGCCTCAATCCAGATAATCAATTCAATAGATTTTCATACCAAATTTCCATGTTTTTGAATAAATTCAAATTTTCTTTGATGCCGTCTTATGTAGCCATATTGGTATTGTTGATAGGTTTTGTCCAATGTAGACCAGCCATATCTCCAAATGCTCATATCGGAAATAAGCCACTTTCACCCATTGAATCGGCTATACTTGAAGACACCGAAAGCTTTTATTTTATAGATTTTGAAAATTATCCATTTGGAGATAATTCTTTGCCTATCGGAGTGTTTGATTCGGGGACAGGAGGACTGACTATATTAAATTCATTGCTGGATTTTGATCGGCATAATAATGAAAATGGTGATCTGGGTCCAGATCAAAAACCAGATTTTAGAAATGAAAATTTTATATATCTTGCTGATCAGGCTAATATGCCTTATGGAAATTATTATGCTGAAGACAAGTCTGACTTATTGATAGAACATATCCTCAAAGACGCTCAATTTCTACTTTCAAATAAATATTATTTGGAAGGTGATAAGGTTTATCAAAAAGACAAGCTTCCAATCAAAGCTATGGTAATAGCATGTAATACTGCTACGGCTTATGGTAAGGAAACTCTTGAAAATTTCATGGCAAAAACGGGAGTGCCACTTAAAGTAATAGGGGTAATAGATGCAGGTGCTAAAGGAGCTTTATCTCACTTTGACAAAATGGAGGACGGATCCATTGCTGTTTTTGCTACAGTAGGTACCATAGCTTCCAAGGGTTATGAAAAAACAATATTTGAAAAGGCGAAGGAGCTAGGCTATGGCGGAGATATTCAAGTCTATAATCAGGGAGGTCATGGGATAGCGGAAGCTGTAGATGAGGAACCCGATTACATCCAACGAGAACTCAATGAACCGCGGGAAGATTACAGGGGACCAGGACTTGATCATCCAGAGTTTAGCATTGACAGAACATTAATGGATGTTTACAATTTTGATTTTGATCATAATAAGATGCTATGTGATGCTGATAATACTCAAGACTGCCAAGTCTTGCAGATCAATAGCTCTGAAAATTATGTGAGATATCACTTGGTTTCTATGATGGAAAAAATACGAAAATCAGATGATCCCAAGCCTTTAAAAGTTGTCATGTTAGGGTGTACGCATTATCCTTATTTAAGTCAGGAGATAACGGATGTTTTAGATGAATTATATGATTATCAAAAAAATGGAAAATACGTATATCGCCCATACATGGCTACTAAAATTGAATTGGTAGATCCTGCCGTTAATGTAGCGGAAGAGCTGTATGACTATATGAAATCAGAAAATATGTTTAATCCTGAAGGGGATATGAATCACAGTGAATTTTATATCAGCGTGCCAAACAAAAATAATCCTAATGTCAAAATTGATGAGAAAGGCCGTTTCCCTTATGAATTCAAATATGGGAGAAATGCAGGAGAAATTCAGGAATATGTACAGGTAGTACCATTCAGTGCAGGAAATATCCCCACTGAAACCCTAGATAGATTGGAAGCATCAGTACCGACCACTTATAAAATCATCAAAAAATTTACGAACGAAAATAACAAGACTCGGAATCTTAGCACTAAGGAAAGGATCAAATGAAGAATTTATACTTTATTTTTTTATCCATTAGCTTATCACTAACCTCCCTTGCACAAGAAATTGCTCTTCCAGACATTGTAATTAAAGGTGCAATGGTATATGATGGTTCTGAAGGTGTAGGTGAAGTCAAAGATGTAGGGATCAAGGGAAGTCGAATAGTATTTGTAGGCAAATACAATGAATCAGATGGGGAGGCTGTGGAAGTGATCCATGCTGAAGGTTATATACTTACACCTGGATTTATAGATCCACATACGCATATAGAAGCAGATCTGAGTCACCCTCAGCATAAATCAAATTTAGCGTACCTTATGCAAGGGGTCACTACTGTGATCGGTGGCAATGACGGTTCAGGACCTTTGCCCGTAGGAAGAAAACTGGAAGAATGGGAGAGAAATGGGATTGGAACCAATGCGGGACTTTTTGTAGGGCATGGTTCTGTAAGGAGAGCGGTACTTGGCAATAAAGATATTTCTCCCTCATCAGATCAGCTGGCAGAAATGGAAGATATAGTTGCCCAATCCATGAAAGAAGGTGCTATGGGATTGTCTACGGGTCTATTTTATGCACCTGGGAGTTTCGCCACCAAAGATGAAGTAGTAGCATTAGCCAAAGTAGCCCATCAATATGACGGTATCTACGATACGCACATGAGAGATGAAAGTAGTTATAGTATAGGTCTGATCAATTCTATTAAAGAAACGCTTGAGATAGGAGAGGAATCAGGCATTCCAATTCATTTCTCTCACATAAAAGCACTTGGTGCAGATGTTTGGGGAAAGAGTAAAGAAGTAATCGAACTAATCGTAGCAGCACAGGAAAGAGGACTGACAGTGACCGCTAACCAATATCCTTATGAAGCTTCACGGACTTCACTCATAGCCGCTACGATACCTAGGTGGGCAGAAGATGGAGGTTATAATGCATTGTTAGAAAGAATGAGAAATCCTACACTGATAGATACATTAAGTAGGGGGATTACTGAAAATATAAGAAGACGGGGAGGACCGGAATCTTTAATCTTAAGCACTTCAGATAATGGTGATTTGAATGGGCATTCATTGAAAGAAATTTCAGAACAATGGGCATTAAGCCCAACCGAAGTAGTGCTCCGTATTTTACAATATGATTCAGAAGTTAGAGTAGTATCTTTTAATATGCGGGAAGATGATATAGAAAATTTCATGAAACAACCCTGGGTAATGACAGGATCTGATGGGGTGGTAGGACATCCTCGAAAGTATGGTAGCTTTACCAAAAAAATAACTGATTTTTCGAGGGATAATGATATCCTCCCATTAAATATAGTCATACATAGTTCTTCCGGTAAAACAGCTGAGACACTAGGACTTCGGGATAGAGGTTTTATTAAGGAGGGTTATTATGCCGACATTGCAGTATTTAAGTTATGGGAATTAAAGAACAATGCGAATTATGATAATCCTTCTGCACTTTCAGAAGGGATGGCGTATGTTATAATAAATGGTCAGTTTGCAATTAAAAATGGTAAATATACGGGAGCATTGGCAGGAAAAGCACTGAGAAAAAATTAATATTATATAGGTATATAAAAAAGAATAGAGCCCCTAACGCTAAGGACTCCATTCGCACCTAAACCACGATTCAACTATTCACTATTGCACTCTTAATTTAAATTTGTAACAGTTTTATTTATATTGTTTAGAAATACCTCTTCGGCACCCCAACTTTCTATAGCTTTTGCTATTTCTTGAATGACTCTCGGATCATTTTGTATTTCCCAGTTCAATGGTTTTTTGGTAATAGTGGCATCTTGGGAGTTATGAAAGAATACTAAAGATTTTACGAGAGGGTATTTAGAGGGAAAATCTGATAGTGCCTCTTTATACCAATTAGCCCTATTTCCTCCCACAGCCACAGAACCGAATTCTGCAAGTATGATTGGTTTTTTATATTTACTTAGATCCTTATATGGTTTGTCAAATATCTCACTGAAACTCCACCAGTTACTCCAAGAAGCTACTTCACCATAATTTAAAGTAGTAGTGCCCACCCAGTCTACATATTCGTCTCCAGGGTAATAGGCTTCAAAATCACCATAAGCAGGGTGTGGAGACCATACCCAAAGGATATTATTTGCACCTGCCGCTCTAAACCTATCTACCACATGTTTCCATGCCGAAATGTAGTCTTCCGGGGAATTGTTCTGAGGTCCCCAAGGATAGCGATAAGGGTCGTTCATTTCATGCCCCAATCTTAAAAATATAGGATGCTCAAAAGCTTTAGCTTCGATAGCCCAATTATCTATATAGTTGTCAAATAGACCTAATGCTATAGAGCTGAGATTAGATCCTACCCGAAAATTCAATGTTTCTAATTCAAAGTCAATCAACCAAGGTTCCCAGGTAATAAGAGGAATGGAACCGAGTACATTTATATCATTTACTTCGGCTGCTGGAAATCTTTGTTCCTTCTTACTGCCCCATGATGTATATATATGAATGAGGGGGAAAACAGTTCTCAGACTATCTTCCAAAGCTACTATGGTTTTGAAATTTTTAGTAGCTTGATTATCATATGCACCTAACAAGAAATGTTCGGGATCAGATAGGGTGGATGGCATATTCTTGTAATTGCCCAGCCAGTTTAGTTCTTTGTTTCGTGAATGCCCACGTTTGGTCATTATATACTTTGTTTCTATAGCAGTAATTTTATTGCTGATAGAAGCAATAAGGTATTCAGTAGGCGCAGAAATTTTTACACCGGCATAATTTATAAATACTAAAAGAAGAATGCCTGATCCCAAAATGGCTGAAACTACAATTATGCGAAATATGAGATTTACCATTTTCAAAATATTAATATTAAAATGTTAAGGTCAAACAATAATCTATAGGTGTAAAGTAAAAGGGGTGAAGTGAAGATTAGATGAAGTAGATCGGCTATTAAAGAGAACTATGGAAGAAAAATAGCGGTATTAAACATAGGGTACTATTGGAAACTTTAGATAAATAAAGGGCGTATGAATTCTTTAATTTTATTTTAAATGGTTGGAGATGAGTTAGAACCAACTAAAAAATAAAAAGAGCTTCAGATATGTCTGAAGCTCTTTAAAATTTATTTAAATGAGGGTTATATTTTTTTTATTAATTCCTGTTTATTTCTGAATTAGCTCCTGAAAAAGTTAACCGGTCTTTTTTCAATACGTTTGTACCAGGGAATTCCGACCAATTATTAATGGCTGCTACAAGTTCTTTTACCACCATAGGATCATTTTTGATATACCAATTTAATGCCTGGTAGGTAGTAGTGGCGTCCGAAGAATCATGGAAGAATACCAGTGACTTGACAGCAGGGTACTTTTCAGGGAAGTCAGTTAAAGCTTCTTTAAACCATGTAGATTTATCACCACCTATAGAAAGGGAGCCAAATTCAGCTATCATGATAGGTTTATTATAGGAAGCTAATTCAGCATACTGATTAGAAAATTTATCATCAAAGCTTTCCCACTGACTCCATGGAGCTACAGTGCCGTAATTTAATATACCAGTTCCAACCCAATCCACGAAATCATCACCAGGATAGTATGCTTCGAAATCTCCATAAGTAGGGTGAGGGGACCAGACCCATATTACGTTATCAGCACCTTGTTCTCTGAACCTAGTTACTACATGTTGCCATCCAGCTACAAAATCCGCAGGAGCATTATTTTGAGGACCCCATGGATATCTGAATGGATCATTCATTTCGTGGCCAAATCTTACAAACATCATCTGGCCTGAAGCTTTTGCATCCAAAGCCCACTGATCGATATAGCTGTCATATGCACCGCTGGCAATAGATTTTAGATTTTCAGCATCTCTTTCATCTTTTGGAGCTATTTCAGGCATTGATTTTTGATCAAAATCTGCTAGCCATGGCTCCCATGTAATAACAGGTATAGAACCCAAAGCAGCTATAGAATTCACTTGAGATGCGGGGAATTTTTGATCCCTGTTACCCCCCCAAGCAGTGAAAAAATGAATTAAAGGTAAAACAGTCTCTATACTATCTTCAAAAGAAACAATTGCTTTAAAATTGTCATATGCATTATTATCATATGCGCCTAAAAACATTGAAGTGGGATTAACCAATTTGTCTCTGTCCGACCGGTATGTGTCTAACCAGGCAAGATCGTTGCTTCTGGCTTCACCTCTCTGGGCCATTATATACTTTGTTTCAAATGACGTTACGGTTGTTCCAATAGAAGAAATAAAGCCTTCTATTGGGCCTGATGATTTATCTCCCACAAATGTGATACAGGCCAATAAAAGAACACCTGTAAGTGTTACGGCTAAGACTGTTCCTAGTCTAAAGATGATTGTTTTCATTTCTTTTTAATTAATTATTGTTGAATAGTTGGGTGATTTTTACTTTGCTCCAAGGATCTTCTGCTTTAAGATACTGAGACTCATATACAGCATACAGTCCAAAACAAGCTAGGAGAAACGGAATGATGGCAAATGCCAGCATACCATAAGTTTTTTCACTGGTAGCTACCAAGATTACCTCTGGTAGAAGAAACCTTCGCTCATAAAGTACAAATCCTACAGTAAAGAGAAAGATGACAATATGGATGAGGAGTGGTTTAGCAAAAGGGCTGATTTTTCCTACCACCGCTTGCTTAGCAGTAGGTATATAAGGAATGTCCTGATCAAATATGCTTAAAAAGAATCCCATCAGGAAAACAGGCCAGCAGGCAAATTTCATGATCATACCCCTCCAATGAAGGCCTCGCTCTGAGCCGGGATGACACAGCCATCGCTGTACATACAGGTATATCCATATAGAAAATACGAGTACGGGCAATCCATAGTAAAGGAATTCGATAAAATACATTTTGGCTGGTGAGACATCAAACCAAAAGTATAAAAATGGAATACAGATATAAATCAAAGTCATCAGCCCTTCCAGATAGTAGGAACCTATACTTAGATAGGAAACGCGCTGCCAAAACGATAATTTTTTAAATAATCTTGGGACTTCTGCAAATAATACTTCGTGTACCCCTCTTGCCCATTTCATCTGTTGCTTGCAAAAAGACCCAAAGTCTTCAGGTACCAAACCTCTGCTCACCACTACAGGGTGATAGATGGATTTCCAACCTTCGGCATGGATCCTTATAGCTGTGACAAGGTCTTCTGCCAATCCTATACCATGACCTCCTGCTGATTCTAATGCTTTACGTCTAAAGGTACAATTAGAGCCTATCGCTACACTACAGTTGTATCCAAATAAGCTCATCTGCGTAGGGCCGTAGAAAGTATAAGTCTGCTCTGCTGCTGCCTTTGCTGTGAATGATCTATATTGGTTATAATATGCCTGGGATACCTGTACAAAACCTACTTTTTCATCTTGGAAAAACCCTAAAACTTCATCTAGAAAATTAGGAAATGGTATATGATCCGGATCTAGCACCAAAATAATCTCTTCATCAGTTAGAGACATAGCTTTATTGATTTTACCGGCTTTGGCGCCAGGTAAACCGACTAGATTTAACCAAACTGCCCCGTGTCGTTCTGCGGCTTCCCTGAATGCTGGATCCTGGGTGTCATCCAATAAGTAGGTGGTATGCGGATATGTGATTTTCGAACATGCTTCCAAAGTTTTTTCAAACATAGAAAGAGGTTCTCCTGGAGAACTTGTGGTGAAAATAGCTACCTTCATACCAGGAGGTGCTGGAATGCTTTTTGGATTTTTTAATCCCAAATAGTTAATCCAAATAAGTGCTATCCTTATCATTCCGTACCAAAAGACAGCAGATAATAGGATGTAAAGATAGACATTGGATACATGTATTTCTTTAAACCACCATTCGCCCAGCCGGATTAAAGAAAACAAACCTCCAGTGATTAGTGCGCTTAGAAAAAACACCTCCCACTTGGTAGCATCCTTGGCTTTTCTGGTTACCCAGAGATTCTTTTTTTCTTGTTTAGTCATTTGAAAGATTCCAATTGAGTCCTAAGCTTACCATATGGCTGTCAAAGAAGACTGCTTTTTGATAAGCATATTCAGTTTTAAGGTTAAGGTTTTTAGTCATATTCCAATTAATAGATCCTTTAAGATCCATAGGGAAATATTCAGTAGGTATGAGTATCCTAAATATATCATCAGGATGAATTTGGAAAGCTGGGTTATTTGGTGCTGTAGGTATTGGATCCACATAGTGATTTGGATCTGAAGAACCATAAAAGACAACATTCGGATTATCTATACTAGCTTGTATGCCAATATTACTATATAGATACAATTTTAATTTAGGAGATATATTAACATTTAAATCCGCTATAGCCGAATGAACTCTCTGATTTTGTGGCGTAAAATATGGATCAAAAACACCCGGAAACTGAGTGCCTATTTCGGTTTCATGCACATATGCTTGGAATGGCTCAGCTAATTTGAATCTATTTTCTTTTGAATCAGCCATCATAAAGCCATAGCCCATATTAAAATTGATTAATTTGCTTTTTGCGATTGAAAATATAAGGGTAGCGGTACCAACTCTTACATAGTTATCATCCTCAAATTG
>DATHVH010000110.1:0-5881 GCA_035461405.1 Anditalea sp. | reverse complement strand
GATCACTGGCACTGTCTGAATCTAATAGACAGTCTCTCTGCCGGTAAGCATGTCTATGTAGAAAAGCCACTTGCCAATACCATAGAGGAATGTAACCTGATGGTAAAAGCCCAAGAGCGCTATGGTAAACTCGTACAAGTGGGCCAATGGCAGCGCAGCGGTTCCCAGTATGCAGATGCCATAGATTTTGTAAAGTCAGGTGAGCTGGGAAATATTCGCCTGGTGAAATGCTGGGCCTATCAGGGATGGATGAAACCTGTACCTGTAGCAGCTGATGGTAAAGTGCCTCCGGGAGTGGACTACGACATGTGGCTAGGTCCTGCTCCGAAGAGACCATTTAATCCCAACCGGTTTCATTTTAATTTCAGATGGTTTTGGGACTATGCCGGTGGGCTGATGACCGACTGGGGCGTACACGAGATAGACATAGCCCTTCACGCAATGGGTGTCACTGCTCCGAAATCAGTAATGGCATCAGGTGGTAAACTAGCCTATCCCGATGACGCATCAGAGACACCGGACACCCTTCAGACAGTGTATGAATACGATGGATTCAATATGCTATGGGAGCATGGTACCGGGATAGACAGTGGGAATTTTGGCTATAATGAAGGAATAGCATTTATAGGTAATAACGCCACTCTGGTAGTAAACCGGGGAGGCTGGGAAATTATTGCTGAGAGAAAGGACGGAAAACCGCTGATAGAGGACATGGCACGAGTAAAACCAGACGGTGCATCTGCCCTTGACAAACATGCCGAAAACTTTGTGACAGCGATCACTTCGAATGATGCATCTAAACTTAACTGTGGTATCAAAACCGGGAGTATCGCGGCTATAAATGCACATATGGGTAATATTGCATTTAAGACTGGGGAAAAAATCTATTGGAATGCGGATAAAGGACAATTCACTTCAAAAGAAGCAAA
The DNA here is from genome assembly GCA_035461405.1 of Anditalea sp. Taxonomy (GTDB): domain Bacteria; phylum Bacteroidota; class Bacteroidia; order Cytophagales; family Cyclobacteriaceae; genus Anditalea. The sequence continues at coordinate 4,952 of DATHVH010000110.1, read as the reverse complement.
TAAGTTCATAAATGCTGAATACCACAATGGATGGAAATTACCCAAATTAGGATAATATACTTATCGATTTAATTCAAAGATCTGTATTAGTGAAAAGTATAGCTTACTTGAAACTGATACAGATCTCCTTTTTTAACTGTAATATCTATTGGTCTTTGACTTTTTTTCTATATTTAATAAATTGCTATTAGAACGATTCCAAGAATTTTTAAAATTATAAAAATCTTATCATGGAATACCACAAAAAAGAACTTGATTTTACTAAATCATTATGGGGTGCTGCATTAGTTGGTATTGGTGTCATGGCTGCTGTGGATACCATAATTTTTCATCAGATTTTATCATGGCATCATTTCTATGATCTTTCTACCACCGAGATCGGACTATTAAGTGATGGCTTATTACATTCTGCTGAACTTATAGCACTAGTAGCCGGATTTTTTATATTAATGGATTTGAATAGAAATCAAGCCTTAGCAAAGGGCCGAGCCTGGGCAGGTTTTTTTTTAGGTTTGGGAGGTTTTCAGTTATTTGATGGATTGATAAATCACAAAGTCTTACGTCTGCACCAGATCAGGTATGTAGATAATGTCCTCCCCTATGATATCGCCTGGAATATAGCTGCTCTTATATTATTAGGGATAGGAACCTATCTGTATTTTAATTCTGAAAGAAGTAAAGTTAATATTAATACTGCTCAATAATTTATTGTCTATGCACGACCATTCATTCCATCATTCTACATATGGATCATTTGGAGACTGGATTCCGTTATTGATTCTTTTTTTGGTAAGCATGTTATATGGCTTTGGATGGTTACATTCCAATAATAAAGGAAATTGGAGTACAATTCGAGGTATAAGTTTTTTGGGCGGTATGATTTTACTTTCGATAGCTATGTGGCCCGATTTGGTAATGTGGGCCCACCATGACTTGCGAGGGCATATGGTCCAACACCTGCTTATTGGTATGTTTGCTCCCATATTTTTAGTTCTTGGGGCCCCTATCACTATGGCATTAAAAACCTGTTCCAGGAATATTGCAAAAGGAATAACTTATATACTTCGAAGTTCTTTTTTCCATTTTATTAGTCATCCCTTCACCGCCATGCTCTTAAATATTGGCGGTATGTATGTACTATACCTTACTCCTGTATACAATTTCACTTTTGACTATCCTATTTTACATCATGCGATCCATATCCACTTTTTATTAGCTGGATACCTCTTTACCTGGGCTATCATAGGTCCTGACCCTGCACCAAAAAGGCCAAGGCTAAATATGCGGCTCATTGTACTTTTTATCAGCATAGCTGCTCATGCTTTCCTGAGCAAGCTGATGTATGCACATCTTTATCCCCTTAACTCTCCTCATGGTACGGCAGAAATACAGGAAGCAGCCAAGTTGATGTATTACTGGGGTGACCTATCAGAACTCATTCTGATCATCATTCTTTTTTCATTATGGTATAAAAAGCGTGGTCGTCCAGGTTATGACCTTTCTCCTCTGTTTAAGTGGACCTAGTCAAGTGATGGCATTCAGTATAATTTTTTTTATAATCCATCACATACTCCCCTGAGTTCGTCACATTTTATTGTAGCGATTGCCATACTTTCTTATTCTTGCATAGTAATACAACCAGCAAGGAAACATGAAAACTTTTGGCTATAAACAGAAAATGTATATGATCATCTTTTTCGGACTGATTTATAATCTGTACCTGTACCAACAGGAAGAATCAACTAATTGTAAAACCCAAATATCAATGGCAAATGTAATTGGCTTATCAGACCAGATGATTCTGAAAGACAGTTCTTCTACAGAAATCATAAAATCCCTAAAATAAATTACAACTTTGACCCTGAACTCATAATCATATAATAATATATGGGCTTGATATCTACCATCTTCAAATTAATATGAAAGAAAAACCATTACCGTTTAAACAGATCGAATGGTGGCTGATAGCCATTCTTTTTTTGATCATTATACTTTCAAATATTTTATCTATCAACTTTGATTACATCTCAAGGGCGCCCGATATCGTAGTGATTAGAAATGTGGCCAGTATTTTCATACCTCTTTCTTTATTTGGAGCCTTCTATTTTCTTCACATGAAGATTATTCCAAATTTTCAAAAAGACGGAAAAAAGGCTAAACTTATCATATATTCTTTGTTGGTATTTTTTATTTCTATAGGTATCTGTATTCCTTTTTATTTGGGAGCAGAGTATGGAGATCACCCGTTTATGCCATTTTATTTTTCTACAGTGGCACTTTATATCACTTATCTTATCTTAGTTTATATATACGATAAGCTTATTCTTTCACATGAAACCAATGATTTTACTATCTATAATATTGTGAGGCTGATCACTATATATGTTCTGGTCATGCTTTTTTTGATACGTACCCAAAAATTTCATATCGATCTGGTTCTGATTATCTATGCCATTGTGATCCCTGCAATAGTGGCGGTCATAGCTTATAATTTCTTCTTTATTTATAATTATAAAAAGGCAGGTAGAAATAGTGAAGCAAGAGCGTATTATTGGTTATTGGCTGCCCTGTTTGCTACGATCTTCATCATTTTAGCGATCAATATACGAGCGGGGGAAGCATTATTGATAGGAATGGCAGTGATTATTATCATGTTATTTGTTATCATTCCGGCTTCAAATGCGCTATTTGTAAAATACGACAACTATTTAGGCCATATCAATACGCTTTCTGTCCAGGTTAACCAAGGGGTGGCCAATATGGATTTTCTCCGCTCGCAAATCAATCCCCATTTTCTTTTCAATGCGCTAAATACCCTCTATGGTACTGCGCTTCAAGAAAATGCAGAACGTACGGGAGAAGGTGTCCAAAAATTGGGAGACATGATGCGCTTTATGCTTCATGAAAATAACCAAGAAACTATCCCATTGGAGCGTGAAAAGGAATATCTGGTAAATTATGTAGACCTTCAAATGTTGCGTATCAAAGATCAGGAAAATATCGACATCAATTTTAACCGTAGTGAGGGTATTTGCGGAGGAATGATTGCGCCTATGCTTTTGGTACCTTTTGTAGAAAATGCCTTCAAACACGGAATCAGTTTTCAAAAGAAATCATGGATCAAAATCAGTCTGAGATGTCTGGATGGATCTGTTCACCTGGATGTAAATAACAGTATCCATAGAAAAGACCAGGATGATCCGGAATACAAAGCTTCAGGAATAGGTCTGGAAAATGTTCGCCAACGGCTTAATCTTTTGTATCCCAATAAACATGAGCTGATAATAAGAGAAAACGATTTAGAATTTTTTGTACATTTATCCATTAAACTGACCCAAATTCATGCTTAAGTCTATCGCAATAGATGATGAACCTATGGCCCTGGAAGTGGTAAAAGCCCACGCAGCGAAAGTACCATTTGTAGAGCTGAAAGAATGCTTTACAGATGGTATCAAAGGGCTGGAATACTTAAAGGAAAATAATGTTGATCTTCTTTTTCTTGATATAAAGATGCCGGACATCTCAGGCATGGAACTCGCTACGCTCATACCCAAAGATACCATGGTGGTCTTTACCACAGCTTATTCAGAACATGCGGTCAAAAGCTTTGAATTGGATGCCGTGGATTATTTATTAAAGCCTTTCCACCTCAGCCGTTTTCTAAAAGCTTGCCAGAAAGCACAGGAACTTTATGATTTAAGAAATAACACCCTCTCAGGGTCCGTATTTGTTAAGACGGGATATGACCAGGTGAAAGTTGATTTTAATGAATTGCTATACTGCGAAGCATCCGGTAACTATGTCAATTTTCACCTGCCCAACGAAAAAATACTCAGCAGAATGACATTAAATGAGGTTGAAAATATCCTTCCCAAAGAGTTTATTAAAACACATCGATCATTTATTATTAATAGTACTAAAATAGTAAAAATAGAACGGCATCAGGTAACGTTGGCAAATAAAACCGCTCCTATCAGCAGCACGTATTATGATACGGTCTTGCAAATAATCAGTTAGGGAAATGGTAATGGTATGGGGAATTTGTAATTGCTCTTGATACTAAAATCTTCATACTAATTTATTTTTTATCTCACCCCATCTCTCATGAGTCTAAATTCGACTAAAGCCTGCCCAACTAACTTGAACCCACTCCTATTACTTTTATCCCTAATCCATTAATCCAACTAATCCACTAATCTCTAAAAAGCATATCCCAACGAAACTTGCGGCCAGAATGGTAAAAATCCGGTACTGTCAAAAATGGGTGCAAGCCCCCCTCTAAACATCCATCCCCCATTGAGAGGCTGATATCTATATCCTAAACTCAAAGTAGCCCCCATACCGGTAGTCCTATCGAATTCGCTCCGGGTAATATTGCCATTATTATTATTTGACCCAACTGCCAGAATAGTAGCACCGACACCAAATTCAAAGTAATGATTATTTCTCCCCAACAGATAATTCAGTACAAAAGGAAATGAGGTAATATTTACCCCCTGTACAGGAATAAATCCAAATCCTCCCCTCCCACCAAACCCGCTAGCGCCTGGTCCAAACCGTGTGTCATAGTTTATAGAATAAGTAAGGCCATTTCCCAAACCCTCTATAAAAATTGAACGGTTTGCAGGTAAATCCTGAGCTTTAGCTGCCAGAGAAAAAATGAAAATCAGTGCGAATAAAATAATATGGTTTTGTTTCATCCTAAATCAAAATAAAACTGTTATTGTAAATATAAATTATAGTTATCCGTAACGTTGGCAGTCAGCTGTATATCTTTGTTCCGGAAGGGACGGAAGACCAAAGACCGAAGCTAGCAATATCTTGTTATTATCCATTCTTTTACTTATTGACGTCTACTACTGGTAACAAGGCGGATAACCATAATATAAATATCTATATTTTAATCCATTACTATGGGTTATTTCACGGATAACCTTATCTGGCAGATTCAA
>DATHVH010000109.1:0-23018 GCA_035461405.1 Anditalea sp. | reverse complement strand
AGCGGTGATATCGCCGAGGGTATTATAACCATAATCTGCCAAACCAATTTTATTCAATTCCTGATAGAAATGCGGAATAAGCTCTTTTTTCACATCTCTAATTAAGATATTTTGGCGCAAAGTGAATCTAATTTCATTATTTGCGTATTTTTTTACCAGATCAGCAAGTGCTCTAGCTTGGTCTAGATAAAAATCTCCTAACAAGACTTTAATACCAATACTTACGAAACCCTCTTGTTTTTGAGGAAGCACATTGGTCAGTTTCCACTGCTCGTATCCTAAATTAGTTGGTTCATCTACTGCAGGTATTTCTGGATCTGGAAGCGTTTGGAGAGCTTCATAGCTCGCATGATCTATAGGATAAGATTTATGGGGCAGGGATTTTTGTTCCTCTTTTACAAGATCTAGAAATGCATCTACGCCAATATCTTTTACCAAAAATTTCATTCTGGCTTTGAGTCGCTTGGTTCTTTCTCCATATCGATCAAATACTCTTAATACTCCCTCGATGAAAGGGATGAGTTGGTCTACTTCTAAGAAATCTGTGATAGGATCAGCATGTCGTGGCTGAGAACCTAAACCTCCACCCAGTAATACTTTAAATCCTCTTTTCTCCACTCCATCTATATTTTTGATTTTCGGTATGAAACCTAAATCGTGCAGATATGATAGCGCAGTATCTTCATCACTGGAAGAGAAAGCCATTTTAAACTTCCGCCCCATTTCCTGACAGATTGGATTTCCCAGAAAATATTTGAAGGTGGCATCTGCATACGGCGTTACATCAAATGGCTCATTTGGGTCTACACCTGCAGATTCGGACGCGGTCACGTTTCTTACAGTGTTACCACAAGCTTCCCTGATAGTAACATCATCTTTTGCCAGCTCAGCCCAAAGTTCTGGTGTCCTGTCTAGGCTAACGAAGTGAATTTGGATATCCTGTCTGGTGGTAATGTGCAGTCTGCCTATAGAATATTCTTCAGATACTTCACATATTCTTTTCAGTTGTTCTGATGTAGCTCTACCGTAAGGGAGTTTGATCCTTACCATTTGTACTCCAGGCTGACGCTGTCCATAGACGCCTCTGGCGAGTCTCAGACTTCTGAATTTTTCTTCGTCTATTTGCCCGTTTCGGAAAAGGGCTATCTTTTTTTCTAATTCGAGTATATCTTTCTCTACTACCGGATTTTCTATTTCAGTGCGGAAACTTTGCATGGTAGGTGTTTTAATAGGTTCTAAATAAGGGTATAATGAGGTAAGCCGTAGATTTAATTGATAAATCCTACGCTTACTGTATCTAAGCTAGCTTCGTCGATTAAAATAAAGCTGCCATTGTTTTTATTATCTACATAGGAATCAAAATGGATAGGTTTGCTCAACCTGAAATTCACTTTACCTATATCATTTAACTGTAGTTTATCCGTAGCTTCTTCACCGCTAAAATCTGTATTGATGACATTTTCTATGCTATCTACTTTAGCCAATACACTATTAACGCCATGCTGCAAAATAAGCTTTGCTCCTACGGTCAGAGGTTTTCGGTTTACCTGACAGATTACAGCGGATAGTTGTTTTTCAGATTTAGGCAGTTCTGTAGATTTGACTAGCATGTCTCCACGGCTTACGTTTACCTCATCTTCTAGTGTAATAGTAACAGAACTACCGGGCAGTGCCTCGTCAAATTTTTGATCGAAGAATTCTATTGTCTTTATTTTGCTCTGAGTAAAAGATGGCAATACGGTAATTTCATCACCTACCGCTAATTTACCTCCATGGAGCTTTCCTGAGAATCCACGGAAATCATGGTATTGAGCAGTCTTGGGTCTGATTACATATTGTACCGCAAAACGTGCAGTAGTATTTTCCTGAAGATCAGAAGGTTCTAATACTTCTAGATGGTCCAATAGGCTATTTCCCAGATACCAGGACATGTTTTCTGATTTTTGGGCAATATTATCACCATTTAGCGCACTGACCGGAATAAATGAAATCTGTTCAGTGCTATAATTACTTTTTTCTATCAAAGCCTCAAAGTCTTCTTTGATCTTCAGATAGGTTTCTTCATCATAGTCCACCAGGTCCATTTTATTGATGGCTACTACTATATGGCTTACCCTAAGTAAGTTATTGATAAAGAAATGGCGGTAAGTCTGCTCTATCACACCTTTACGCGCATCAATTAATATAATCGCTACCTGTGAAGTGGAAGCTCCTGTGACCATGTTCCTGGTATATTCCACATGGCCAGGTGTATCCGCTATGATATAATTGGTTTTATCTGTGGAAAAATAGATATGTGCTACATCGATAGTTATACCTTGTTCTCTTTCAGCTACCAATCCATCTGTGGCAAGTGAAAAGTCCAGATAATCAAAACCTTTCTGTTTTGAATTTCTCTTAATGGCTTCTATTTTATCTGTAGTTAGTGAATTGGTATCATATAATAGTCGGCCTATCAGTGTACTTTTTCCATCATCTACAGAGCCTGCAGTAGCTATTTTTATAAGTTTTCTATTATCTGTCATGGCTGAAATGTCTTTGTTTGATTAATTTATTCGGGTGTTAGAGATCTAGAAATAGCCTACCTTTTTGCGATTTTCCATGGCAGACTCTGATCTTTTATCATCGATTCTAGCACCTCTTTCAGAGATAGTGGAGGCTCTGATTTCTTCCACTACAGCTTCAAGTGTATCTGCTTCAGAAAATACTGCAGCAGTACAAGTCATATCTCCCACAGTTCTGAACCTGACCATTTCTTCCAGTACCTGCTCATGCTGCTCTCTATACACATGTTCATTTGCCGTCCAGATCATACCGTCTCTCATGAATATCTCCCTTTTATGAGCAAAGTATATAGAAGGGATCTGGATATTTTCTGTTTTGATATATTCCCATACATCCAGTTCAGTCCAGTTGGATATAGGAAAAACCCTAACATTCTGCCCTTGATGAATTCTTCCGTTTAGCATATCAAAAAGTTCAGGTCTCTGATTTTTTTCATCCCACTGACCGAAATCATCCCGTACAGAAAAAATTCTCTCTTTAGCACGTGCTTTTTCTTCGTCACGACGCGCTCCGCCTATACAGGCATCAAATTTAAATTCCTCTATGGCATCCAGTAGGGTAGTGGTTTGCAATGTGTTTCTGCTGGAGTACCTGCCTTTTTCCTCTCTTACTTTTCCTTGGTCTATAGAGTCCTGAACTTTTCTCACGATAAGTTCTAAACCGAGTTCTTCTACCAATTGATCCCGAAATTCGATGGTTTCAGGAAAGTTATGCCCTGTGTCTACATGGAGTAGAGGAAAAGGGATACGGGCAGGATAAAAAGCTTTTTGAGCCAATCTGACCAAGGTAATGGAATCCTTACCTCCAGAAAATAACAGTACAGGTTTCTCAAACTGTGCTGCAACTTCACGGATGATGTGAATGGATTCTGCCTCTTTAGGATTTGGTGTGAATATGTTGCTCATTCTTAAATTATTTTATATGTAGTCCACATTCTTTTTTCGAGTCTTCCCACCACCATCTACCGGCCCGTGGGTTTTCTCCAGGCGCTATGGCCCTGGTACAAGGGGCACAGCCTATGCTGATGAAGCCTTTGTCATGGAGAGGGTTATAGGGTATTTTGTTTGTGCTGATGTAATTGAGCATTTCGTCATAAGACCAGTCTAGTAAGGGATTGTATTTGATGACTTTGTTGACTTCATCCCATTCAAGCCTATTCATCTGGCTTCTGTTGGCATTTTGATCAGCTCTTAAACCAGTGACCCAGATCACTGCTCCCTGTAGTGCCCTTTTTAGTGGCTCCACTTTTCTTACATAGCAGCAAGATTTTCGGTTTTCTGTTGATTCATAGAATCCATTGATTCCCTGAGCACTTACTAAGTTTTCTACTGAAGATGTTTCTGGGTAGTATAATTTTATGCGAGTATTATATTTTTGTTCTGTCCGGGCTAAAAGATCCAGTGTTTCAGGAAATAGTCTGCCTGTATCCAGAGAAAATATTCGAATGTTTAATTTATGGGTAGCTATCATCTCTGTAATGACCTGGTCTTCCTGTCCCAGAGATGATGAAAAAACAACATCCCCAGGAAAGAGATCACTCAGGTATCTCAATCCCTCCGCAGGGCTTAAGGTATTTATGACTGATGTTATTTCTTCAATGTTTGTTTTCATACTGCTAAATATTAGTACTGCTGCTCACTGTAATCTTCTTGTGTCTCTGTTTCAACTACTTTGACTTTAGTCGCTTTCTCCCATGCTCTCTCATGTAAGTAGTATAAAAGAATTTTGCTGACCACTTCTACTGAACCTATGGATAAAGCCATGGTGAGTTGTCCAGTTACTATAAATGAGATAATAATGGTGTCAATAGTGCCAACCACCCTCCAGGATACGGATTTAACCAAACTTTTGATATTTGAGTCTTCGCCGGTGCGGTCTACAAACCACTTTTTGATAGGTTGGTCTAAAATCATAGCAATTATTGACTGTTTGAATTTGTAAAAGTATACAAATCCTATAAAAAAGATAGGGTTTATGGGAAAAAAATTTTATTCTTTTTCTAATATATCTGCTAAAGTCTTGTTCTCCAACACGTTAAGCATTTCATCTCTGACTTGAATCATCACTTTATTAAGCCCGCAAGTAGCTTCATCTTTACATTCCAAACAAGGTTCATAGTAATTTAAGCTTACGCATGGAACCAAGGCAATAGGTCCATCCAGCAGTCTGATTATTTTGGAGAGGGGTACTTCTTTTGGATCTTTTATGAGATAATATCCTCCACCTTTGCCTTTCTTGCTACTTAAAATTCCTGCTTTTTTTAATTCTAAAAGTATGTTTTCCAAAAACTTATGCGATATGCCATATGCTTCAGAAATATCCTGGATCAAAGCAGGTTTTTTATCACCGACTTTTCCTAAATAGGTAAGCGCATGAAAAGCATATTTGGTTTTTTTAGATAGCATCTTACAAAAATATAAATTTTATTAACTCTACACTGCCTTTGAACGAATAAGAAAAAAGAGTATGGTATAGATATATATTGAAAGAGCCCCGGTTTTAAAGGGGCTCTTTTATATATTTTGCTAAAAGTTCTTTTAAAATAATCTGATACCAAGCGACAATATTAGTTGATTCTGCCTTTGGTCTGTTTGGAAGCCTACAATACTATCGGCAGTCTTACCTAAAGGTCCTTCATACTTCAGGTCCAGTATCATATTGCCTACATCGAGGCCAATACCTGCTTGATAGCCAATAGAAGAAGTATTGTAGTCAGGATCAATAATATTGTCTACATTATCTCTGAGTTCAGAGCTGAGTAGGAAATTAGCGACAGGTCCTGCCTGAATTCGGAAAATATTGGCAAATTTTAGCCCGACCATAATAGGAACATCTAATCTATTAAAGGTGGCTTCATAGGTAACTCTATTATTTCCATCCATCCTGCTGATATCTCCCCCTGTATTGGTATATAGTACTTCAGGCTGGATAAAGAAAAAATTACCACCCATGCGTATAAAACCGCCCAAATGATATCCAAGCTTGCTGTCACCACTGGTAAAACCATCCCCGCTTACATTGACATTCCCTTGGCTCACTCCGACCTTGGGACCGATAGAAAAGTCTTGAGCCTCTACACTTCCAATGATAAAAAGGCCCATTATTGCTATTAGTAATTTTTTCATATTGTTGAGATTAAAATCCTAAATTTTATACTTTAAAGTAATTCAAAAACATAAAGAATATTCAAAATATCATATGTAATCACAGTTACAACGATATAAATCACAAAAAGATGCTTATAGGGGATTTAAATTTTAAATAAAATTAACGTATTCTCTTGATTAGATGAGATTAGGGTTTTTCTCATTATAATATTAATACCTAAAAGAAGGAATTAAATCAGTATACTTTTAAGAAACAATATATCATTAATTTAATCAAATTGATTGATTAAAAGTGGAAAAGCAGATGACAGATTTCAATGTATACTATACTGAATAATATGATCGGATAAGGTTAAAGTTTAATGTAATATTATAAGTACCAGCATAGGACAAGATCATATTGGTGATTTTCCCTACTAAATAATGGATTTATTGAAGATTAATTTTTAAGGGAGAAATTTTTTATTGTTGAGAATATTTTTTCAATATCTAATGGCTTTGGGAAAAGAGCATCAAAACTCTGAGATGTTTTTGCTTTCATATGCTCCAGGTTGCCTTGAGAAAAACCAATAATAGGAATTGATTTAAATATAGGATGAACTTTTACAGATTCTAACAGTTCAATGCCATTCATTTCAGGCATCATAATGTCAGTCATTATAATATCAAAATTAATATCAGCTTGAAGTTTTTCCAATGCCTCAATTCCATTATTGGCAGTGGTAACAATGAACTCGTTTTTTTCCAATCTTTTCTTTAAAATGAATCGATTGATTTCGTCATCTTCGACTAAAAGAATTTTCATACGATTTATTATTTTATGAATATCTTCCCTAAAGTACACCACTTTGAGAGGGATGATGCATTAAACATAAATAATAACTTTGTGAAAAAAAAGCTTATATAGGGGATTAAACCTCTATCTTTTAACATTTTATTGAAAAAAACAAAAGGACCTAAAAAAGTCCTTTTGTTTATATTAATATTCATAAAACATCTCTAGATCAACCTCCTTCACCTGGTTCTCCAAGTAAACCTACCATGTTTAGTAACACGAGCAGGATTACCACAGGGCATACTATTCGGATGAAGAAAATCCATAGTTTTCTAAGAATTCCTTTAAATATTGGCGATCCCAATTCAATTTCATCTGCGTATGCTTTAATCTTGGATACCCAACCAGTATAAAGGCTGAGCATAAGACAGATCACTACAACTGCCAATGTTCCAAAGAAGAAATCCATCATATCAAAGAATCCTGATTTGATGATTCCGAAGAAATTTATAGTCATAGTATTGAAGATATTACCATCAATAGATGAAAGTGCAGATGGTATTGACAATAGCATCGCTGCTCCACCTATTATCCATGTGGCTTTCTTACGACTCCATTTCTTTTCATCTATGAAATAGGAAACCGGTACTTCCAGCATAGAAATACTTGAAGTAAGCGCAGCCACTAAAAGCAGGAGGAAGAAAAGTGCACCAATAAAATTTCCGCCAGGCATCGCATCAAATACTTTTGGAAGTACATCAAAAACCAATGCAGGCCCCCCTGCTGGATCTTTGCCCGGTAATAAGGCAAACAATGCAGGGAAGATCATTAATCCCCCTAACAGTGCTACTGCACTGTCCATGCCTGCTATCCATGTGGATGATTGAACTATGTTGTTTGATTTAGGAAGATATGATCCGTAGGTAATCATTAGGCCCCAGCCTACTGACATGGAGAAGAAAGCTTGTCCCAATGCAGCTAATACCACTTCACCATTTATTTTTGAAAAATCTGGTTCCAAATAATATCTTATGCCTTCCTCTGCACCTTCCAGTGTAACAGCTCTACCAGCTATAAAAAGTATGATAAGGAAAAGAACGGGCATAAGAAATTTTGCTGCTTTCTCTATCCCTCCAGAAATACCTCCCAGTACAATTCCTATAGTCATCAATAAAAATACGAAACAAAGAGGAACAACATACATCGGAGTATCCTGAAACTCTTCAAAGTCTATTGGAATATTGATGAGTTCAGTAAAAATATAGCCTATCGTCCAGCCAGCTATGACTGAATAATAACTTAATACACAAAAACAAACCAGTATACAAAGACCACCAGCACTTTGCCAAAACTTATTTCCTCCGGTAGTTCTTATGGCACCTATTGGGTTTTTTCCTGACCTTCGACCTAATGCGATCTCGTTTAATAAAAGTGGTAATCCAATCAATAATACGCAGATGATATAAACAAAAACAAAGGCTCCACCGCCATTTTCACCTGTTATGTAAGGGAATCTCCAAATATTACCTAATCCGACCGCAGATCCAGCTGCAGCCATAATAAATCCAAAACTAGAGCCCCATTGGCCTCTATCTGGAGTATCAGAACTCATTGCCATAAATTATAATATAAAATTTGTTTCAAATTGATAATTCAATTTTTTTAAGAATTGGCTAATTTAAGTTGTTTTGCTAAAATACCAATTCCTTCTGTAAAACTTTTAGGACTAAAGTCCAATTCATTTATGGCTTTGTCTATGATTAATCCAGTTTTTAATGGTCTATTACCCTTATGAGCTATGGTAGCTGAGTCTACACTTTTTATTTTTGATTTATCCAATCCAAAATATTCTGCTGTTAAGATCGCCATCTGATATGGACTGATCATGTCTGGGCCGCAGATATTATATATTCCACAGGCTTTTTTGTCAGCAATTCTTATTATACCATCTGCTAAATCCTCTGCTAAAGTGGGAGATCTGTATTGGTCGTCCACTACCTGAATAGTCTTACCGGCTTCCAGGGAGGACTTAACCCATAAAATCAGATTTGATCTACTCATGTCATGGGATATACCATAAACAAGTACTGTTCTCACTATCGTCCAGAAAAGTAAACCTGAAGCCAATACGGCTTCTTCTGCCAGTAATTTTGATTCCCCATAAAAATTAACAGGATTGCCTTTCGCCTCTTCGTTATAGGGACCATTTTTGCCATCGAAAATGAAATCAGTGGAGACAAAAATCAAATGGGAGTTGATTCGCCGGCATTCATGAATAATATATGCTGTAGCTTCTACATTTTGTCTATGACATTCTGCCTGCTTTTCCTCACAGTCATCTACTTGTGTCATTGCCCCACTATGAATTACTACTGCAGGCTGAAATTTGCGAAACATTTTTGCCACTCCTATCGGATTGGTGTTATCCATTTCACTGTAGGTGTAGCCATTCCATTCAGCGGGTAGCCTACAGGGGCCCCTTCCGGTAGCTAGTACATCAAATTTATCCAATTTGATCAACTGCGATACCAGTTTTTGGCCTAATAGGCCATTGGATCCAGTTATCAGAATACGGGTTTTTTTATTCTTGGTATTCATAGCCATAGTCTTTAGTGATCCGACTCTTAGCTATTTTATCTACCTTGACCTTCATATACACGGGGTCTATTGGCCTGTCAGATCTATCGGTGGGTTCTGCCGCTATTTTATCCAATACATCTATTCCTTCTACTATCTTTCCAAAGACAGTATATGCATTGTCCAGATGAGGGGTGCCGCCGATGGTAGTATATTCTTCAATTTGCTGCTGGGTAAGCTTTTTGTCTAGGTTAGTATTATAAAAACTTTCCATTTCCTCTTTTTGGGATAGCATCAATTGATTAAGCCCATTAAAGTCGCCGAATTCGTAAAGCTGTCTGTAATTTTCACGCAATCCCTTATTGCTTTCTAATTGAGTGTATCGCATAAAGGATTCCTGCAGCCTTTTCATATCAGTAGTCAGTTCCTGCCTGTCGTATACCCTTCCCTGTACGATGTAAAACTGGGTTCCGCTAGACCTTCTTTCCGGATTGATATTATCTCCCTGTCTGGCGGCAGCTATATTTCCTTTGGCATGTATCCTATCTTCGTGAATTTCTGCAGGAATGGTGTATTGCTCATTCGGCGGTACATTTTCTTTAGTGAAAACATCTCCTCCCTGAATCATGAAATCTTCAATAACCCTCTGAAATTCCGTTGAGTCAAAGCGATTATTTTCTGCCAAATCTATAAAATTTTGTTTATGGCTAGGCGTGTCATCAAAAAGGACCGCATACATATTACCATGTCTGGTTTCTATAGTGATCAGATAATCTTTTTCTGAGGCACATCCGGCCGAAAGAATAATACCACAAATAAGCGGAAATAGATGTTTGAGCATATACTAATGTTTGATTACAGATTTTATTTCCTTTAAGATTCGGTCTCCACCAGCATTTAATACCTGTTCGGCAAGTTTCTCTCCTATATTCTCTGCATCATGTTTATTTCCACCTACTTCCTGGATGATTCTTTCACTTCCATCCAGACTCACTATTCCCCCCTTGATGGTAAGTTCATTTCCTTCCACTTCCGCCAGCCCATATACAGGGATGCTACAACCTCCTTCTAAAATTCTAAGATAACTTCTTTCTGCAGATAAACGAAATCCCGTATCCTGATGATGGCACGCTAAAATAATTTTTTCTCTGACTTCCGGATTAAGATTTTTAGCGGATTCAATGGCTATACTGCCTTGACCTACTGCTGGGGTAAATTCATCAAGTGATAGTTCATATCTAATCATATGATCATAGTTCATTCTATGAGCACCTGCATAGGCCAAAAGCAATGCATCGCATACACCGCTCTCCATTTTAGCTATTCTAGTCTGCAAATTTCCTCTTACTTCTACGGTATTGATATGAGGGTAAAAATGCTTAAGCGTAGCTACTCTTCTAGTAGAAGAGGTACCAAGTAAAAGAGGCAGATCGGGGTTTTGATAATCGATATCTTTCCGATGACTTAGTATAATATCATTGACTTTTTCTCTTTCAGTAAAAGCAATGATCTCAAATCCCGATGGAAGTGAGGACTGCATATCTTTAGCGCTATGTACCGCTATATCTATACGTCCATCAGCTAGCTGGTCTTCCAACTCTTCGGTGAATACGCCTTTGCTGCCAATCTTGGCTATTGAGACATCCAGCACCTTATCCCCTTTGGTTTCAATGATGATGATTTCACTTTCCAAGCCGGTGCTTTTCAGCAGATCAGCCACATGATATGCTTGATAAAGGGCAAGCTTGCTGCCTCTGGTCCCGATTTTTATTGGCTCCATTATTCTTTTATTTTCCGTGCACTATTTTTTTTGACTGCAAACTCTTCGATATATTCTATGATTTTGCCTGCAATATTAATTCCGGTAGCTTTTTCTATTCCTTCAAGTCCTGGTGAACTATTTACTTCCAATATCAGGGGACCTCTGGCAGACTGCAGCATATCTACTCCTGCTACTGCTAGTCCGAGTGCTTTAGCAGCGCCTAGTGCAGCTTGTTTTTCAGTTTTAGAAAGTTTGATAAGTTCTGCCTTGCCGCCCCGATGCAGGTTAGATCTAAATTCTCCCTCTGCACCCTGACGCTTCATGGCTCCTACTACTTTACCGTTTACGATAAAAGCCCGGATATCCGCTCCTTTAGCTTCCTTTATGAATTCCTGTACTATAATTCTTGCCTTAAGTCCATGAAAGGCTTCGATTACCGACTGTCCGGCTTTTTTGGTTTCGGCTAATACTACACCGAGGCCCTGTGTACCTTCTAGAAGTTTGATAATCAACGGAGCGCCTCCTACATGTTCTACGATCTGCTTTTCACCGCCTTTAGAGAAATTGGTAAATGCAGTTTTAGGCATACCCAATCCTGCTTTCGAAAGTATCTGAAGACTTCTCAGCTTATCCCGGCTCCTGACAATAGCCTGGGATTCCACGGCCGAAAAAACGCCCATCAATTCAAACTGACGGACTACAGCAGTCCCATAAAAAGTAACTGATGCACCTATCCTTGGAATGATGGCATCTATATCTGTAAGTTTTTCTCCTTTATATATAATTGAAGGCCCCTCTTGTTCGATGATCAAGTCACAAAGGGAGTGATCTACGATGACCCCTGTGTGCCCGGCTTCCTGTATGGCCTGAAGTAACCTTTTGGTGGAGTATAAATGTGAATTTCTGGATAATATAGCGACTTTCATGAATGGGGGTTTTTAAAGTTTTTAGAAAGATTTACCTGGTCTACATCGACTAAAAACTTACCTTTTAAAGTCTTTCTTCCAATTAGAATGGCATTTCTCATTTTTGACCTGTCGGACAGTGTAAATTCGGCTTCAAATTCTTCGCCAAACATATTTACTATTGTGTTGACTTTATATCGTATCTCTGCTACCCCGAAAGAATTTTTCACCTTCTTTTGAGAGTAGTTATCTGTTTTGATCACCCTGTCTTTAAATTTGATATGCCCGAGGGCTAGTAATTTAAATTCAAGAAACATTTTACCGTTTTCTTCTATTTCCTCCGCATATTCACAATGGATGGAACTGGTATATGCCCCAGTGTCAATTTTAGCAGATATCATTCTTAAACCCCATTCGGGCAGGGTGATTTTTTCTCTTCGACCAATTATTCTTTTTTCTATCATAAGCTTTTATTTCTTAGCACCCTGGCTATGCCTAAAGACAGGTCGGTGAAAATAATTTTTGCACTGGCATTTCTTTCCAAATGGTAGTATGCGTCATTTAATGCATCGTATATTCTGATGATCTTTTCTTCGGTAAGTGCTTTGAGAGAAAAGTTTTCGATAAATTCCCTGTCAGAAGGGGATGTTCTCATTAGTTGATCCAGCTGGCTTCTCTTAAGCAAGCTCTCTCTCAGCACTGTGAGGCCTGTAAGAATCAGTGCTTTTTGACCTTCCTTGTCTACGACTGAAAATTCGTCGGACATGTTAAGGATATTATTGATTTCTAATTGAAAGCAAAATCTCATCCAATCTCTAAACCTTGCGGTATTTTCATCTTGCACCTGGTCTGCTAGCTGATAAGCTTCCCTCATACTGCCATCTGCTAGCGGGGCAATTTGTGATGCAGCTTCCGGGGTGCTAATGCCTGAATTGATTAGATGCTGCTTTACCTCATCATCATGAAAAGCCCTCACTAATATCTTCTGGGTTCTGGACAAAATAGTGGTAAGCAGCTTGTCAGGCTGATGAGAAACCATCAAAAATAAAGTTTTTGCCGGGGGCTCTTCTAGTATTTTAAGTATAGCATTGGCAGCACTGACATGCATAAATTCAGGATACCAAATAAGCATTATCTTATATCCACCCTCAAATGATTTCAATGATAGCGTTTTGATGATTTGCTTTGCGGAGTTTTTTGAGATACTTACCTGCTTGCCTTCAAATCCATTATGATAGTTCCAGTCGGGAAGATTACCATAAGGCTGGTTGAGGACAAAGTTTCTCCATGGGGACAATATGTCCACAGTTTTTTTATTTTCATCATCGGACACCAGGCTTCCAGGCACGGGGAAAGTATACCCCACATCTGGGTGTATTAGTTTTGCCATTTTCTGACAAGAATCACATTGCCCACAGGCATCATCATCACCCGGATTGTGGCAGTTCACATAGGTGGCCAGTGCCAAAGCCATAGTCAGATTGGCCGATCCTTCCGGACCGTGGAATAGCAGAGCATGGGCAAGGTGATTGTTTTGAATGGCTTTAATCAGCCTTTCCTTGGTTTCCCCTAACCCGGGGATGGATGAAAATAACATCTATAAATTGATTGATTAATCTTATACTCCTTTGTCCCAGATCCTGTAAGTTTTAGTCAATTCAAAGACTTTCTGCAGGATGGACTTCTCTGTTTCGTCAAAAGAAAGACCGCGTCGTTCCATTACTTTGTCTGCGACCTCTTCAAATTTACGAAACTGAAAAGTGGAAAAACCAGCGGCTCCGCCCCAGGCGAAGGAAGGTACGAAATTTCTTGGAAAACCGTCACCAAAAACATTGGCTCCCACACCTACCACAGTTCCCGTATTGAACATGGTATTGATGCCGCATTTAGCATGATCTGCCATCATCAGCCCACAAAACTGTAAACCGGTATTGGCAAAACCCCCACGGGTATATTCCCACAGTTTTACAGGAGCATAATTGTTTTTGAGATTGGAGGTGTTGGTATCTGCGCCGATATTGCACCATTCTCCTATGACGGAATTTCCCATAAAGCCATCATGGCCCTTATTGCTAAATCCGAATATGACTGAATTTGATACTTCTCCGCCTATTTTACTGTGCGGCCCTACTGTAGTGTCACCTCTCATCTTAGCACCCATATTTACAGTTGAGCTTTCACATAGGGCAAATGGCCCTTTGATCAGAGAGCCTTCCTGTATACTGGCATTTTTGCCGATATATATAGGTCCTTCCTCCGCATTCAGTACCGCTGCACGGATTTTGGCACCCTCTTCCACAAAGATGTTCTCTTCATTATAGCATATGGTATGGCGGTCATTTATACCGGCCGAAATGCGGTTTTTAGTGATAAGGTCAAAATCTAATTTTATTTCGGCTGCATTGTATTGGAAAATATGCCAGTTTTTACTTATCAAAGTAAATTCTCCAGAATACTGGACTGATGGATTTTCCTTGATTGTATCCAAAGAAAATCCTGCCGGTTCATTTATGCGGGCTGCCAAAAGGGTTTGATCCTGCCAAAGTGCCTGGTCTGGCTGTAATGCTTTTATTGCACTTACCACATTTTCATTGGGACATAAAGCTCCGTTGATAAAAAGGGCAGGTGTATTATTATAAGGAAATTTTTCTTTAAGATAGTCTTGGGTAAAATATCCTGTGGGTGAATGCAGGTATCTTTCCCATTTCTCCGCTATGGTAAGAATGCCAACCCGGATGTCTGCCACCGGTCTGGTAAAAGTGAAAGGAAGTAAACTACCTCTAAGTGTGGGATCGTCAAATAAAATAAGGTTTTCCATAGGTACAAAAATAAAAAAGTCTTTCGGAAAACAAGTTCCGAAAGACTTTTAAACTCCCTGTATAGAGAAAAGATTTTAGTTCTTTTTGTATCTTCTGTTGAATTTTTCAACTCTACCAGCAGTATCCAATAGCATTTTCTTACCGGTATAGAAAGGGTGAGAATGTGAACTTACTTCTATTTTGTAAACCGGATATTCCTTACCATCTTCCCAAGTAATCGTCTCGTTAGTTTCGATCGTAGACCTGGTGATAAATTTATATTCGCTAGAGGTATCGTAAAATACGACGTCTCTGTAGTTAGGATGAATGTCTTTTTTCATTGTATTACCTATTTATAATTAGCTCTTTTTCAAATTGGAGCACAAAGTTATTCTTTTTTATAAACCTGTCCAAATCTTTAACGATGAATTATTTAAGCTTCTGGATATAGCTTTTTGAAATAATGGTAAAATTAGGAAAAATAACTACATTTCCGACTGATTCAGGGATGATTAATCTGTTTTGTCTTTATATATTAGATATTGAATGAAAAAATTTTTACCGCTGCTGCTCATCTCCTCTATGGTGATGGCAGATTTGTCTGCCCAAAGTGCTTATATCCCATTCAATAGGGACTATTACCATATTATAGATCGATATGAAATAAAGCAGGGTGTATTCACTGAGGAGTTCAATACCGGGTTTAAGCCCTATAGGAGAGATCATGTGGCCGTTTTTATGGATAGTCTTTCTCGTTATCAATTCGACGCCAGTGCTGCTGATAAATTTAATATCAGCTATATAAGAGATGATAATTGGGAGTTTTCTTCATTAGAAACCAGAAATAGTAAAAATCCGATAGGTAGTATTTATCGTAAGCCTTCCGATTTTTTTCATTATCGTGATAAGTTTTTTGACCTACACCTTAATCCAGTCATATCTTTTGGCCTGGGCAATGAGCCGGGAGAAGAAAACTTCCGCTTTCGCAATACCCGTGGGTTGGAAATGAGGGGAAGTATAGACCGCAAGATAGGTATATATACTTTTTTAGCTATGAATGAAGTTCGTTTCCCCTCATGGGTAAATGATTATACCCTGCATAATGGGGCCATTCCTGGGGAGGGCTTTTGGAAACCTTACAGTGATGAAGGGTACAGCCATTTTTCAGCTATGGGACATATAAGTTTCCCTATAACTAAGCATGTGAAGGCGCAGTTGGGACATGACCGCAATTTTGTGGGGGAGGGATATCGATCTATGATCCTCTCGGATTTTTCTAATCCATTTATGTTTTTTAAAATCAATACTAAAATCTGGAAATTGGACCTGACCAACATATGGGGCCAGATGACCGCTGATTTGGTCTATAATAGAGGAAGGCCCACTGATGCTCGCTATCCACAGAAATGGTTTTCGCATCATCGTCTAAGTATGAATCTGGGCAGAAGATTAAATATAGGTGTTTTCGAATCAGTAATGGCAAATACCTGGGACTGGAATTATCTTAATCCAGTCATTTTCTATCGATGGGTAGAGCATAGTCTGGGTACTCCAGATAAAGTGATGCTGGGAACGGATTTCAAATGGAATTTTGTGCCTTCCATGCAGCTTTACGGACAGTTTGCACTGGATGAATTTGTCTTTAATGAGTTCTTCGGTGTTGACGGAGAAAATTCCCGCAGAAATAAACATGGGCTACAGCTGGGTTATAAGTATATAGATCTTTTTAAAATTCCAAATCTCGATCTTCAACTAGAATATAACCAGGCAAGGCCTTACACTTATCAGGAAAAGTTTGAATATGGATCTTTCACTAATTACAGAACACCACTTACTCATCCCCGAGGAGCGAATTTTAGAGAGGCTTTAGTGATACTAAGGTATCAGCCTATTCCAAGGCTTCAGCTAAACGCCACAGGTGTGTACCACTACTTCGGGACAGATCCTTCTTCCGAAGTTAACTTTGGCGGAGATGTAAATAAAAACCACGGTGTTTCCAATACTGGAATGGGTCTTTTTGGACATACTATCGGACAGGGAGTGACTAATCATTTGGCAATGGCTTCAATTAATGCTTCATACATGCTCAAACATAACTTATTTATTGATTTGAATCATATACACAGAAACCAAAGAGTAGAAGGAGCCTCAGGCATAGTGTCAAATTTCACACAGCTAGGCTTGAGGTTAAATTTTGTAAGGCAAGATTACTTGTATTGAGGATTATTTAGGTACATTTAGCACGGTTATTGAATATATTCCTTGTACCAATTATTTTTTACTAGCAGGGATATGAACTTGAAACTTTTGTGGATTACGATAGTTTTAGATAGTAGATTATATAATCACTGAAGATAATTAATTAGCTATGAAACAGATAAATACGATATTTCAACTTTTAGTAGCAGTATATTTTGCTATTGCGCTCATATTTTTTCTCGCTTTTGATACCATGAAAGATTTATTTGGTATCAGAGAACTAACTTCCGCTGCGGTGGTCACTTGGTTACTGGTGGGTCTAGTTTTATACCTTATTTCATGGGCTTTGGATAATGTATATATTAATGGGCTAAGAAAAGATATCCGTAGACTTGAGCTGGATAAAAATGATCTAAAAGCTAAACTATATGATATAGAGCAGGGGTCAAAAATATCTAGGCCAACGGAAAGAACTGAGGAAAAGCCTACAGTTAGGAGACCTGATATTGAAGTAGATGATAAGGAGAGTTCTAAAATAAAACCCAGACAAAACTTCAAGTAGTTTATCTTTTTCTATAAATGATTATATTAGGAGACCGTAAAGGTTTCCTTTTTTGATTTTAACCAAGATCCGATGGTAGCAAAGACTTTTGGGAGTGCAGTATCAGGCGTAGATGCCAAAGTAATTACTATAGAAGTGAATGTGGGTCAGGGCACTAAATTTTTTCTGGTAGGCCTACCGGATTCCGCAGTTAAAGAAAGTCAGCAAAGGGTAGAGTCATCACTGAAATACTTTGGATATCGTATGCCAAGGCAGAAAGTAGTGGTAAACCTAGCGCCCGCAGATATTAGAAAGGAAGGCTCATCCTACGATCTGCCCATTGCATTGGGCATTCTGCAGAGTTCTGAGCAGGTGGAACTGCCCACATTGTCAGAATACATAATCATGGGTGAACTGTCATTAGATGGCGAGCTGCGACCTGTCAAAGGCGTATTGCCTATCGCTATAGAAGCCAGAAAAAAAGGATTTAAAGGTTTTATACTGCCAAATTTTAATGCAGCAGAGGCATCCATTGTGAATAATTTGGATATCATAGGTGTAGATACTTTAGAAGAAGCCATTTTATTTTTAGAGGGCAAGTTAGAGATTGAACCTACAGTTACTGATACCAGAGACATATTCTACAATTCCCTGAACCACTATGAATTTGATTTTTCGGATGTACAGGGGCAGGAAAATATTAAGCGTGCCATGGAGATTGCCGCTGCCGGAGGGCACAATGTCATCATGATAGGCCCGCCGGGTGCAGGTAAGACCATGCTGGCCAAAAGGCTACCGTCAATATTGCCTCCACTCACCCTCCAGGAAGCGCTGGAGACTACCAAAATCCATTCAGTAGCTGGCAAGTTAAACTCTAATGCCGCACTGATAGCGCAGCGTCCCTTCCGCTCTCCTCATCATACCATCAGTGATGTAGCCCTCGTCGGGGGAGGTGGAAATCCCCAGCCGGGTGAAATCTCTCTATCCCATAACGGTGTATTATTTCTGGACGAATTACCGGAATTTAAACGGACAGTATTGGAAGTGATGAGACAGCCTTTGGAGGAAAGGAGGGTCACCATTTCCAGAGCAAAGGTATCAGTGGATTACCCGGCAAATTTTATGTTGATAGCCAGTATGAACCCCTGCCCATGCGGGTATTATAACCATCCGGAGAAAGAATGTGTCTGTGGCCCTGGCATAGTGCAGCGGTATCTCAATAAAATCAGTGGCCCGCTGTTGGATAGGATAGATTTGCATGTGGAAGTGACCCCTGTAAAATTTGAGGAAATGACATCCATGCGAAAAGCCGAGTCTAGTAGCAATATTCGAGAAAAAGTAATCGTTGGACGTCAAAGGCAAATAGAAAGGTTTAAACACAATCCTGAAATATTCTGCAATGCCATGATGCCTTCCCATTTGGTAAAAGAGGTTTGCCAGATCAATGAAGCGGGTAAATCTCTTCTCAAGACCGCTATGGAAAGATTGGGGCTTTCCGCACGTGCTTACGACCGGATACTCAAAGTTTCCAGAACTATAGCCGACCTGGCCAATAGTGAGGAAATTAGAGTAGAACATCTGGCAGAAGCTATTCAATATAGAAGTTTGGATAGAGAGGGTTGGGCGGGGTAATGTTACGGCAATGTTAAGTGGTGATAGCCATTTCTGATCATTAAAGGCAGATTTTTTAAATTCGACTGGCTTGATTGTTAATTTTTTGTTTAGATAGCGATCATTTTCCTGCATGTATTAATTTTTTGATAACCTGTAGTTCATCATCAGTATACATTGTATCCCCAATTTTGTATCGCTGTACAATTATTAAATTTTATACTAACCCAATTTTGATATGCGAATTAAGATCGCTGTCGTCATGATTGGCTTGTTCATGACCATTTCTGAAGTTTTTGCAAGGGACACTCAGGAAGATTCTACAAGCCTAGAAAATGTAGTAGCCGAAAAGAAACCCTGGTTCCAGTCGATCCAGTTGAGAGGCTATGCCCAGATGAGATATAATGGATTGCAATCCAATCCAGATCTCAAATGTGCCCAATGTGATAGATCCTGGGGGGGGAACGAAGAGTTTTTCTTTAGACGGATACGTCTTATTTTCTTTGGTCAAATACATGAAAAAGTCTATTTCTATATCCAACCTGATCTGGCATCTGGGGGCAATAATTTTGCACAGATCCGTGATGCCTATTTTGATTTAGGTTTGGATGATAAACAGGAATTCAGACTGAGAGTGGGACAAAGTAAAGTGCCGTTTGGTTTTGAGAACCTACAGAGTAGCCAAAACCGTATTCCTTTAGATCGTAATGACGGCTTGAACAGTGCCGTGGCAAACGAACGGGATATAGGTGTGTTTTTTTACTATGCGCCTGAAGAGATCAGAAAACGCTTCAGCTATTTGGTTTCCAGCGGACTTAAAGGTTCTGGTGATTATGGTATGTTCGGTATAGGGCTTTATAATGGTCAGACGGCCAACCAACCTGAGATGAACGATAATTTTCATGTCGTTTCCAGGCTTACTTATCCTTTTCAGTTAAAGAATGGGCAGATCATTGAAGGATCACTTCAGGGCTATACCGGAGATTTTGTTATAGATAGAACACAGGTGACCGATATAGATCAGAGAGAATTTAGAGAATATAGATATGGGGCCAGCTTTATCATGTATCCTCAGCCATTTGGAATTCAGGCAGAATATAATAGGGGACGTGGTCCTGAGTTTAATCCAGAAACAATGAATGTGGAGGATGCTCCACTGGAAGGTGGTTATGTGATGGCTTCTTATTATCTGAAAAAAGGTAAAGATCTTTTTATTCCTTTTTCAAGATACCATTATTATAAAGGAGGAAAAAAGCATGAAATGGACGCTACTCGACATAGAGTGAAAGAACTGGAGATAGGGGTGGAATGGCAGCCTCACCGTAATTTTGAATTAGTAGCTATGTATACCATTTCTGACCGAACTTTTGAAAATTTCCAAAATCCAAACAACAGGCAGACAGGCAGTCTACTAAGACTACAAGCCCAAGTAAATTTCTAAATACAAGTAATTAAGGTTTATTAATAAAGAAAAGAGCAGAGACGGGAGTTTCTGTTTTTTTTAGCCAAATTGGGAAGTAAACATGTTAACTCATATTATATAGGTTATCTTAATTAATTAAATAATATAAAGATTTTTACCTATTTTTCACATGCATTAAAGCTAACACATGTCCCATATTATACTCCAAACCCATCAGCTAACTAAAAAATATGGCCGTCAGGCAGCCGTGGAAAATCTGAGCTTTACGGTGGAAGAAGGGCAGATCCTCGGTGTAATAGGTCCCAACGGAAGTGGTAAAACTACCCTGTTCAGTATGCTATTGGGATTGAGAAAGCCCTCATCAGGTAGTATGGAGATCTTTGGTAAAAATAACCCTGAAGAAGTAAGAAAGGAAATGGCAGCTATCATGGATCAGGCTAACTTTTACCTCCGCGTTTCGGCAAGGGATAACTTGACTATCTCGGCACTTACTAAAGGAGTTCCAGTTGAAAGGGTTGACCAACTTCTTTATGATGTAGGGCTAGAGCATACCGGAAATAAAGCTTTCCAGAGTTTCAGCTATGGTATGATGAAAAGGTTGGAAATAGCAGACGCGCTGCTCACAGACCCCCAACTGATTATCATGGATGAACCTACAAATGGCTTGGATCCAGAAGGTATACTGTTTGTCAGACAATTGATTTTGGACCTTAAAGCCAAAGGAAAAACCGTTATCATTTCGAGTCACTATCTAGATGAAATAGAAAAGGTGTGCACCCATTTTCTAATATTGGGAAATGGTAAGTGTATTTTTCACGGCACCAAAGAGGCTGTAAAGGAAAATTATGAAACGTTAGAATCGGCATTTGTCAAGAGATTGTAAGTCATCCTAAAATCAATTCCTCCAAGATTATAAATTATATATTAAACTTCCTTATGAGCCTTAAACAACATTTCAATATTGAATTGTATAAACTTAAACGCCCAGATTTTTATATTTTTTCATTTTTAGTAATAGCTGCATTTCTTTTATTACCTATAATTCAAAAGTCTTTTTCAAGGGTCGATGTTAAAATGGTAGACCTAGTTGAATCTGCAGGGCAGATAGGAAGTATTTTGGTGATATATGGACTCATCGTAGCACTGACACGGGAATTTTATAATAATGTAATCCGAAAGAGAATCCTAAATGGATATTCGAGGCAAGACCTTTTTCTCAGTCAGATGGTTACTGTCACCTTGTACATTGGTTTTATAGTTTTAACTGTTTTGGTAGTGATACCTGTACATTGGTTGTTTGGAAGTTTGAGTTTTGCAGAATATGCTGAAGGAATGGGTTATTATAAAGTAATAGGCAGTTTTCTGGCTTTAGTTTGTTATGGTATTTTGGGATCTTTTCTTGGGGTAATTACTGGTAAACCTCACTGGGCTATACTAATTTATTGGGCTTGGGGCCTTTTGGAATTGGCGGGAAGATTTATGGATATGTATAATATGGCACAAGGAAGAGCTGAAATTTATAAGTATTTCATGCCATTAAGCATGTTCTCCCAAGTGCAAACCTATCAGTTGCAAGAAGTAGGTTTGCTAGTAGCATTGGTGTTGTTTCTGGCCTTGTTTCAAGGTTTATCATTATTCAAATTTCTAAAAGCTGATTTTTAATGAGAAAGGCTCTAATGATTATTTTAATATTTAGTGCGGTCTTTTTTATACTTGGCTATATTGTGATCAGATCTGAAGGCTATAAAGAAAATCCTCCCGAAAATAATATGGAGTTCAGGTATGAGAAGAGGGAGTTTTAGTAATTCATCTTTAGATATTCGTTATTCGAAATTTAATATACTAGAATTAAAGTCCGAATGTAGAACCCTGATGCCGATGGTTATCGGCAGAACAATGAAGTAATTCCTTAGTCATAGGTCACCCGACATCCGGCATTATTTCTTACCTTTGTGCCCATAAACTTATATCCAAATGATGTACAGAAGACCGCGCCGAAACAGAAAATCCAGTGTAATCAGAGGTATGGTGGAAGAAACCAGACTTTCTACCAAAGACTTTATTTTCCCGCTTTTCTTACTCGGAGGCGAAAACCAGAAAACTGAGGTGAAGTCTATGCCGGGTATCTATAGATTTTCTACGGATTTGATGTTAAAGGAGGTTGAGAGTTGTTTGGAATTAGGTATTAATGCCTTCGATATATTTCCAGCTTATACCGAAAATCAAAAAGACAAGTATGCCACCGAAAGCCATAATCCAGAAACTTTTTACCTAAAAGCAATTCAAAAAATTAAGGAAACTTTCCCCGAAGCCTGTATCATGACTGATGTGGCTATGGATCCATATAGTTCGGACGGACATGACGGTCTGGTGGAGGATGGAAAGATCCTGAATGATGAGACACTGGAGATATTAGGCAAGATGGCTTTGGCGCAAGCACAGGCCGGTGCGGATATCATCGGACCATCTGATATGATGGATGGAAGGGTTGGCTATCTGAGGGAAATCTTGGATGATAGCGGCTATACAGATGTATCTATTATGTCATATACTGCCAAATATGCCAGCGCTTTTTACGGACCTTTTAGGGAAGCTTTGGATTCGGCACCGAAAATGGGTGACAAGAAAACTTATCAGATGGACCCTGCCAATCTTTATGAAGCCATGATCGAAGCAGATCTGGACACAGAAGAAGGAGCTGATTTTTTGATGGTAAAACCAGCTTTAGCTTACCTGGATGTTATTAGACTTTTAA
>DATHVH010000108.1:0-3422 GCA_035461405.1 Anditalea sp. | reverse complement strand
CCCTCTTTGATCTGTCCTATCTTTTCTTGTAACCCCAGTAGTTTGGCAGGACTTAATGTGGCCATACGAACAGCTTCTGCAGGGGAAATACCCACTCGCAGGAAACAATTTTTTACTGCCTCTGAAAGAGTTATAGAAGATCCGGCCAGATTACCTTCAGCAGTATAAATTTTTCCATTCATAATTTGGACTTCCCTATTTCCTATATAGACCTTTTCTAAATCTGAGACGTCGGTAAATGAAGCATCGGATACCAAAAATAATTTCTCTGCTTTTAATCGATAGGCCATCATTATGGCACCAGAGTGGACGTGGAATCCGTCTGCTATTATCCCGGCATATACATCTGAAAGCAATGCTGCGCCCTGAAGTCCGGGTGTTTTGCCTGCAAAAGGTGACATAGCATTGAACAAATGTGTAACACAAGTTACCCCTTTGTTAAAAAATCCAGTAGCTTCTTCAAATGACGCATTGCTGTGCCCAGCTGATACAATAAGACCCGCATCCAAAAGCTTATTGATCTGATAATCTTTAAACCGTTCAGGTGCTATAGTTATTTTTTTGATTACTCCTTCGCCTATCCGCAGTATTGTTTCTATTTCCTCATCATCAGGACGTCTTATTTGGGACTGATCATGCGCTCCAGGTGTCAGGGGATTGAGCCATGGACCCTCCAGGTGCAAACCCAAAATACCCTCTTCTTCCATCATCGCTCTTTTGACGGATTCAATTGCCATAATCATATGCTGCAGATCAGCGGTAATCAATGTAGGTAACATATATAACGTGCCGCACTTTTGGTGTGCTTTATAAATTTGCAGGACTTTATCCCGGGTGATATTGTTTGTAAAAAATATATGCCCACCTCCATTTACCTGTAAATCGATAAAACCTGGGCTGACAAATTTATCGGAAGCATCGATAGTTTTGATGTCCTCCCTACAGTCCAAAGAAGTGCCGAGTTTAAGGATTTTTTTGTCATCAATTAATACATCCACTCCTGGATAAAATTTCCCGTTTGTAAGGAGGGCACCATTTTTTATAAGTATTGATTCCATTTATTGCTGAACATTAAAGGCATAATCATATGAAGATTATGTAAATTATATGTTAATATAATATAAGTTTTTTAAAAAAATTAATAAAGTATTTGTTTATTTCCCCAAATTAATCCTTCTTTATAGTTGTGTTATGGGTTTATTAGCACGGTTACAATAAGGAAATTAAATTGTGAATCACCCTCAAATTCCCTGATTATGAGTTCAGAATATCAAAGTTCCCGTCGCGACTTTATTAAAAAAGCAGCATTGGGAATTGCAGCATTTTCTATAGTTCCACGATTTGTATTAGGAGGCAAAGGTTTTATTGCTCCCAGTGATCTTTTAACCAAAGCGGTTATCGGAGTGGGAGCCATGGGCAGAAACCATTTTCCGTATGCCGACACCAAAGTGGTAGCTATTTGCGATGTAGACCGCCGCCATTTAAAGAAAGCGGTTGAATTACTGGGTAAAGGAGTAAAAACTTTTGATGATTATAGAGAAATGATACAACTCGATGAGGTGGATATAGTGCATATAGCGACGCCCCCTCATTGGCATGGGATCATGGCTGCAGATGCCGCCCGTGCGGGCAAGGATATCTGGTGCGAAAAACCTATGACAAGGACTATCGGAGAAGGAAAGAGGGTGGTGGAGGCAGTCCAGCAACATGGTAGAATATTCCGACTGAATACCTGGTTCAGGTTTACTGATAATTTTTATGGTATGCGCACACCTGTTAAGCCCATCAAAAAACTGGTGGACAGCGGAATGCTGGGCTGGCCGCTTAAAGTTACAGTAGGAAAGCAGACAGGGTATGATTGGAAGTTTTTTTGGGTTGGCAAAACAAATCTTGAACCCATGAGAGTGCCAGATCACCTTGATTATGACAAATGGCTGGGACCAGCACCTTATAAACCATATAATTCCCATAGAGTGCATGGCACGTTCAGGGGATATTGGGATTACGATGGAGGAGGTCTCGGTGACATGGGGCAGCATTACCTGGACCCTATACAGTATTTTCTGGGAAAGGATGACACTAGCCCTGTTTCTGTAGAAATTGATGCTCCCCAACAGCATGTGGATGCTGTAGGCACCTGGAGAAGGATTGTATATACTTATGCTGACGGTTGTCAGATCATATTGGATGGAGAAGGCAGGGATGACAATACTCCTTATATAGAAGGTCCCCAGGGAAAGCTCTATCCAGGATTCAGGTCTGATATACCCGACCTTGACAGAAAACTGGCAGCTTTTCCTGATCCTGATGACCAGGTAACTGATTTTGTAGAAGCTGTCAAGGCCCGGAAGAAGTTTGCCCTCAACGAAGAGAACGGACACCGTTCCTGCGTGCTTGTCAATATGGGATTAACCGCACTCAGGCTGGGCAGATCCCTTAAATTTGATCCGGACAAACAAGAGTTCATCAATGATGAGGGGGCCAACCGACTGATGGACCAACCTATGAGGGCAGACCATATCCTCGTATAAAATTTTTTAAATTATATCCCATTACCAATTTCACAGTAATAAAATGTTGAAAAAAAGCTTATTTCTAACCATAATATTTCTACACCTGAGCTTTTTGGGTTTCGCTCAGAGGACAGATGATCAGCGAACCTTGACCACTAAAATAGTGGATCTATTGGCAGTTATGCCTTCCAAAGATCAGAAACAACTGGAAGAGAATATGGAGGAAATGTCCAGACTTGGAGTTGAAGGCTTGACCGAACTGGCAAACATGCTGTCAGCGCCCGGATCCGGAGATAATACCACCCTGGAATATGCACTGGCTGGGTACTCATTTTATGTTACCGATAATAATCGAGAGGAATTAAGAGCTGAAGCTGTGAAGGCATATTGTCAGTCGCTTGGTAATGCCCAAAATCCTGATGTAAAAGCTTTTCTTATCAGTCAGCTCCAAATGGTGGGTAAAGAGGATGCTATTTATTGTCTAACCCCATATCTTGGTGATGAGCGGCTTTGCGATGCGGCTGCCAGATCGCTGGCCAGCATAAATACTACTTCCGCAGGTGAAACATTAAGATCCGCTTTGAAGGAATCAAATGGTATCTGTAAAGAATCTATACTGGCAGCCTTAGGTGACATCAAGTATAAAGGAGCTCTTCAGGATATTACTGATTATGGTACAAATGCGTCAATAAAGCTCCGTAAGATTGCTTTATACGCTCTGGCCAATATGGCGGACCCGTCTTCAGAAAAGCTTTTAAATGAAGCTGCCAATAATGCATCCTACACCTATAGTAAGGACAATGCAACGGGTGCTTACATTTTTTTCATCCAGCGCTTAAATGAATCTGGACACTCGGACAAGGCTACAAAACTTGCCAAAAACTTAATTAAAATAGCTGGCCGGAAAGG
>DATHVH010000107.1:0-7784 GCA_035461405.1 Anditalea sp. | reverse complement strand
TAACTGGGAAGTTATGTCTGCCTATTTTTTGTTTGCCCTCTTTAATATTTATTTATTTTTTGGCGAAAGTAGCATATCACTGAATTAGTAAATTCCTCTATAAAGTCTGTATTAAACAAATCTGTTTATTGTTCACAGATTGATTTTAAAATTTCCAATCCTTTGGGCCATGCTTCATTCATATGGTCTTTAAACTCCTTATTGGTATCGGTATAGACTTTAACGATAGTCTTCCCTCCTTCTTCAGTAAATTGATATTCTTCTATTGCTCCAGCCCAACCCATAACCTCAGGTCCTTCATAAAGCTCCTGACCTTTATCGTACAAACCTAAATGTTCTATCGTAATAATTTTATGGGGAACCAATTTTTTAATTCTAGAGATCATTCCGCCTTCATTTCCTTCTGCGTCCAATCCTAAAAAGAGAATTTTTTCACCTTCCTTCCATTCTCCTCTGTAAAATGAGCTGGGATGGAAAGCAGCAGTCCATTTTTGGTAGGTATCAGGAGCAATCATGGTATCATATACTACTTCCAACGGAGCAGAAATGGTTACTTCAAAAGTCAATTTTTCTATACTGTTCAGATCTTCCGTATAGCTTTTGAAGTTATCCAATATAGCCTGCCACCCTTTTTTCTGCAAGTCAGATGAATTTGACTCTTCTGCCTCAAATTCCTCTGTCACTAATACTTCATCATTTATTTGCTCGAATCTGACGGTTACTTTTCTCCCATCATCTAGCCTATATGCCAATAGATTCATTTCTTTGATTTCAACGAAGGTTCCCTGAAAATCAAATGAGGTACTTCCATCTTTAGCCGCCATGAGATAATTAAATTTACCGCCCTCCTTAAGTTCTAGATCTGCTTTCGGACAGTGCCAGGTATCCGATGCGAAATTCCAGTGGACAATGTGATGGGCTGAAGTCCAGGATCGCCATACCTGGCTAAGGGGAGCCCTTACTTTTACAGAAATTTTGATCAAAGTCATCATGTTAGATTTGGTTTAAAATGTTTAAAACAAATTTAAAAAGCTTCAGGTTAAAAATATGGGATAAACCCGACATTTAAAACGGGTGATTGCGACATTACTATTTAACTACCCGGACTGCCTTTCCATGAGACCATATTTATATCTATAATCCACCGGCGAGATGCCCGAAAACTTTTTAAAAACATCCCTAAAAGATTTGGAATCAGCATAGCCTACATCATACATGACTTCGTTGACGGTCTTTCTGGTTTTTTCCAGATTCCGCTTGGCAGCCTCCACCCGCACCCGCTGTATATATTCTATTAAGGTATTGTTGGTAGCCATTTTAAACCTTCTTTCCATGGTTCTTCTTACCATATTGAATTTTAGACATAATTCCTCAACACTGATTTTTTCCTGAAAATTTTTCTCTACATACTCCTGAATGTTTTTAACCACTTCATCTGCATGATCTTTTTGCCCGGTAAAAATAATGAATTCCGACTGGGAATTCCTTCCCATATCTATCTGGAAAATTTTAGAACAGTATATTGCGGCCTCCCGGTCTACAAATTTCTCAATGATATATAAAATGAGATTAGCTGAAGAAAATGCGCCTCCTCCGGTATAGATACCATTTTCATCGGTCATCAGACTATCAGGTGCCAAGGCAGTTTTTGGAAACAGCTTCTTAAACTGAGAGGCAGCTTTCCAATGGGTAACGCACTTTTTCCCATCCAGTAATCCTGTGCTTCCCAGTATAAATGCACCAAGACAAAGTGATACCACTTCAGCCCCATTTAAATGTTGCTGCATGATCCATTCACTGAATCTTCGGTTATCATTGATGCTTTGGATAAGATCCGATTGGACCGGCGGAATGATGATCAGATCGGTTGCGGATATTTGATCTATTATCTTATCTGGCTTAATAGTATATAAACCATTATTGAGTTTAATCTCCGGCTCCAAGCCTACCACTTCTATTTGGAAGTTTTGGGGAAGTCCCTTCATTAAGAGGAAGTTATTGGCTTCTAGTAAACCCAACCGAGCATTTTCCATGCTTCCCAGATTTACATGATGAAGAAGTAAAATGGACACATGTTTCATAAACATAAAGCTACCACTATACTTTGTCGGAATCAACCCCACTTATTGTCGTAATTACATATTATAATTGAGCTATTATCCTATTAGATTTGTAAAGGCTTTGAACTTTATATGAAAAGATATGGTAGAAGTTTTTTGCACAGATGTCCAATGTCCTAAAGCGGCTAGAGGTATTCTTTCTTTGATAAAAGCGGCGTACCCATATTACAAAGTAAATTTTGATCTGGAAGACTGCGATAAAATTTTAAGAGTAGAAAGTTCTGGATCCATTGAAACAGAAACGATCATTTCTCTACTGATCCTGCGTGGCTATTCGATCTCGGTTTTGGAGGATATAATTCATTCTTATGATTAAAAAATCTATTGTAGGTAATTTTAATTAATCATGTTAAAAACATGGGGTTAAATTAACTATAGAAACTTCTAAACTTTTGTAAGCATAAAATAAAAAAAGCCAGTTCCACTTACGGAAACTGGCTTCAAATAGAGTCTTTTAAACTTATTATCTTTTATAAGATAAGTCAAATCTGTCCAAGTTCATCACTTTATTCCATGCCGCGGCAAAGTCTTTTACAAATTTATCTTTAGTATCCTCTTGTCCGTATAGCTCAGCTATAGCTCTGAGTTCAGAATTAGATCCAAAGATCAGGTCAGCTCTGGTAGCGGAATATTTAGTCTCCCCTGTTTTTCTATCTTTACCTAGAAAGATTTCTTTGGAATCATCAGCGGCTTTCCATTCAGTACTCATGTCTAATAAATTTATAAAGAAATCGTTGGTCAGCATATCGGATTTGTCAGAAAATATTCCATGCTTGGATCCATCGTAGTTAGCATTGAGAGACCGCATCCCTCCTACCAGCACAGTCATTTCTGGAGCGGTCAAAGTCAGCAGCTGGGCTTTATCAACTAATAGTTCTTCTGTAGAAACAATATATTTGGTTTTTAGATAATTTCTAAATCCGTCTGCCATTGGCTCTAGTAATTCAAAAGATTCGATATCAGTCTGCTCGGCTGTAGCATCCATTCTGCCTGGAGAGAAAGGGATCAGAAGTGAGTGGCCAGCATTTTTAGCTGCTTTTTCTACACCGGTATTTCCAGCAAGCACAATAAGATCAGCTAATGACACTTTCTTTGATCCTGATTTGGTATTGAAATCATTCTGGATTTTTTCCAAGGTGGACAATACCTTATTTAACTGGTCCGGGTTATTAGCTTCCCAGCTTCTCATGGGTTCCAATCTGATTCTTGCTCCATTGGCCCCGCCTCTTCTGTCAGACTCTCTATAAGTAGAGGCTGATGCCCAAGCTGTACTTACCATATCAGAGATGGAGAGATCTGATTGTAAAATGGTATTCTTAAGATCTGTGATATCTAATTCACTAATTAAAGTATGGTTTACAGTAGGTATAGGGTCCTGCCAGATTAAGTCTTCCTTAGGAGCTTCTGGTCCAAGGTAGGTAGTGATAGGTCCCATATCTCTATGGGTAAGTTTGAACCAAGCCTTCGCAAACGCATCATTGAAAGCTTCCTGATCTTCAAGAAATCTTCTGGAAATTTTCTCATATTCAGGATCAAATCTTAAAGATAAATCCGTAGTCAACATGTAAGGAGGCTGTTTTTTGTTTGTGTCAAAAGCATCAGGAATGATATTTCCCGCATCTTTTGCCACCCATTGATGCGCACCTGCTGGACTTTTAGTGAGTTCCCAGTCATACTTGAATAGAAAGGTAAGGAAGTCATGGCTCCACTGGGCAGGCGTGGAAGTCCAGGTGACTTCAAGACCGGAAGTAATCGCATCCGGGCCTTTTCCTGATTTAAAGGAGCTGGTCCAGCCAAATCCTTGCTCTTCTATATCGGCTGCTTCTGGCTCTCTTCCTACATGTTCTACAGGACCCGCTCCATGCGTTTTTCCCAGGGTATGACCACCGGCTATTAAAGCTACAGTTTCTTCATCATTCATGCCCATCCTACCGAATGTGTCACGGATATCATGGGCAGCTAATACGGGATCAGGATTGCCATTTGGACCTTCTGGATTGACATATATTAAACCCATCTGGACAGCGGCTAAAGGTTTTTCTAACTGGCGGTCACCAGTGTACCTCTGGTCATCCAACCATTCGGTTTCCTTCCCCCAGTAGACATCCATCTCGGGCTCCCAGCTATCTACTCTTCCTCCGGCAAATCCATAAGTTTTGAATCCCATGGATTCCAAAGCTACATTTCCAGTGAGCACCATTAGATCCGCCCAAGAGATTTTATTACCATATTTTTGTTTGATAGGCCATAATAAACGTCTTGCTTTATCTAGATTGCCATTGTCTGGCCAACTGTTCAATGGGGCAAATCGCTGTTGTCCTGAGCGTGAACCGCCCCTACCGTCTCCTGAGCGATAGGTACCTGCACTATGCCAAGCCATACGGATAAATAAACCTCCGTAGTGCCCGAAATCTGCTGGCCACCAATCCTGCGATTCGGTCATTACAGCACGAATATCATCTTTTAGGGCTTCATAATCCAAGCTATTGAACTCATCAATATAGTCAAAATCCTCACCCATAGGGTTAGAAAGAGAAGAGTGCTGTCGAAGAATTGCAAGGTTAAGTTGATTTGGCCACCAATCTACATTTTGTGTGGTTTTGGCAGCACTTGGACTCTTTTTGGTAGCCCCTGACCAGCCGTCAGTTACCGGTTTTTCCTGTGCTACCCCAATGAGTATTGGACTTATTATTAGACAAATTAAAAGTAAAATCCTTTTCATAATATTTATGTTTACTAAAACTGTGAGGGATTGATTAAGCAGCCACAAATATATTGTCTAGTATTTTCTGTTAGAAATAGTTAATTTCTATCTGAATTAGATATTTTCTATATGTTCTCTTTAGAATTATTTAAAGGTTGCCTTACAGATTTACAATCAGTGGGTTAGTGATTAATTAAAAGTTCATATTAAAAAATGGTCCTTGTTGCATTTTTAAAATAAAAAAATTTGAACATAATTCAATTTTGAATTAAGTCTACTCTGGGGATAAGTAGAAAGAAAAAGTTAATGTAAATGGTCAATACAAAGTATACAGCATAACCTTAAACACTAGTTAAATTATGAAGCTGATTCTTGAAACTGGAAGATTAAAATTAAGGGAATTTTCGTTTGCCGATACACAATTCATAATTGAATTGTTAAACAGCCCAGGATGGTTGAGGTTCATAGGTGACAGGAATGTAAAATCGGAAGAACAAGCAAAACACTACATTCAGCATCGGATTGTAAAATTCTATCTAGAATTTGGTTATGGGTTTTATCAGGTAGTAAAAAAAGAAGGAGAGATACCTATCGGTATGTGCGGAATTGTAAATAGGGACCATTTGGATTGCCCAGAAATAGGATTTGCTTTTTTGCCAGAATATATGGGCTGTGGATATGCTTATGAAATCGCAAAGCCAACTTTAGAGTATGCTACAACTACTTTAAACATTAAAAGAATAGGCGCTATTACAATTCCCGGAAATGATAGATCAATTAAATTATTAGAAAAAATTGGATTAAAGTATAAAGAAACCATTACAAAAAATGGTGAAGAATTTTTGGTTTTTAGCAATTAAGAATCGTTGGAAAAAATCACCTTTTGTTTAAAAGGTATTTCTATAAGTTTAGGATTCTAATATATTTACTATAGAATGTCACTTTGTATATAGGCGGTAGAATCTTTTAAAACCATTATATTACGAAAGCATATCAGCATTATATTACTAACCCTAAACATTACATATCCCTTTATGAAATATAAATGGCTTATACCCATACTCCTTAGTTTTGGTAGTGCCCTCCAGGCCCAGCAGTATACCGGATTTTTGCAGTCTTCACAATCTGCCCAACAGCAAACTGAAAAGCAGTTCCTCGATGGTGTTGATTTCAGTAGATTTAAAGTGCATTTAAAAAAACTAACTGAAGAACCCCATGTGGCAGGAAGTGAAGCCAACGAAAAAGTGAAGGACTATATGATACAGACTATGAAAGCAGCTGGTTGGTCTACAGAAGTTTATCCATATGATGTATACATGTCCAAAGAACCAGGGCAATCTGCTGTAGAAATCGTAACTCCCATCAGAAAACCACTCAATCAAAAAGAATTTATACTTGAAGAAGATCCCTATTCAGACAATCCTGATCTTTGGATAGGTTGGAATGCTTACTCTGGCAGCGGAGATGTGACTGCTGAGATAGTATATGCAAACTATGGTACCAAAGCTGATTTTGAAAAGCTAAAGGAACTTGGTATCGAAATAAAAGGTAAAGTGGTCATTGCCCGGTATGGTGGTAATTTTAGAGGATATAAAGCAAAATTTGCTGAAGAAAACGGAGCTGCAGGTTTACTCATCTATACCGATCCAAAGGATAGTGGATATGGTAGAGGATTTGTCTATCCAGAAGGCATTAATTATAATGAAAGTGCCATTCAGCGAGGATCCCTGTTAACTGAAAATTTCACCGGTGATCCCCTCACTCCTTTTGAGCCTGCATTGCCTAGAGATGGAAAGAAGAAAGTGAATCGTCTTGATCCGTCCGAAACCACGCTCCATACTATTCCGGTCACACCTATACCATACGGTTCAGCCAAGGAGATCATGGAACTCATGAAAGGGACACAGGCAGTTCCAACTACCTGGCAGGGAGGTTTGCCGTTTCCTTACAGACTCGAAGGTGGCAAAGACCTTAAAGTAAGAGTAATGGTGAATCAAAAGCGGGATTTTGTCAGAGTCAATAATGTCATAGGCACTCTTAAAGGAACAGAAAGGCCAGATGAATGGGTAATTCTGGGTTGTCACTATGATGCCTGGGGCCATGGAGCCACTGATCCAAACAGCGGAACAGCTATGCTTTTGAGTTTAAGTGAAACTCTAGGTAATATGCCAGAAGGCCCAAAAAGATCTATTCTGATCGGCCACTGGGATGCAGAAGAACATGGAGTCATCGGTTCTTCTGAATGGGTGGAGCAAATGAGGGATGAACTAAAAGCAAAAGCAGTTGCCTATATAAATCTGGATGCCGCTGTGTCAGGCAGAAATTTTGGAGCCTCCTCCTCTCCTACTTTAAAACAACTGATTATAGAATCATCTAAGGAAATTCAGTTTCCTGATTCAGCCAAAACAGTATTTGAAGTTTGGGCCGGACAAAAAGAGGAACCTGCTATTGGGAATTTAGGAGGAGGATCGGATCATATTGCATTTTATATGCACGTAGGTATACCTTCTGTGAGTGGTGGAACCGGTGGACCTACCCTATACCATACTAATTACGATAATTTCCATTTTTATGAAAAGTTTGTAGATCCTACTTTTAAAATGGGTGGAGCGGTGGAGCAATTAATTGGATTGATGACACTTAGACTGGCCAATGCAGAGGTAATTCCCTATGATGTACCACGATATGCGGAAGACCTAAAAAGGCATTTCGATCAAGTGGAAAAAGGTGTTCAAGGATTTAAAACTGATTTTAAAGGATTTTCCAAAACTCGCTCGGCACTAAATGATTTAAAGTCATCCTCTGAAATTTACAAGAAAAATTTGGAGCAAAACATGCAGGGAAAAATAAGTGAGAAATTATTACAGGAAGTAAATAAAAAGCTTATTGAACTGGAAAAAAGTTTTATAGATCCAAAAGGTATGTACTTCGGCAGTTGGTACCGATCTCTGTATGCATCT
>DATHVH010000106.1:0-9645 GCA_035461405.1 Anditalea sp. | reverse complement strand
ATGGTCCAAACGATATTTTAATGCCAAAACAGATGCTTTAAAAGAAATGGATAAGGTAAGTGATTGGCTTTTATCTAATCTACCAGATAAAGAATATACAGCCTTCATACACAATGATTTTAAATATGACAATCTGGTTCTCACCGGGATAGATGAACCAGAAATAAAAGCTGTACTTGATTGGGAAATGGCTACTGTGGGGGATCCTCTGATGGATTTGGGGACTTCGTTGGCATATTGGGCGGAAGAAAATGATCCACCAATTATGAAAAGGTTTAATCTTACCCATCCTAAGGGTAATTTTACTCGAGAAGAAGTGATAGAATACTATTCATCTAAAAGTTCTCTTGATCTTAGCAACATCCTGTTCTATTATGTATTTGGTATGTTTAAAGTTGGCGTGATCGCACAACAGATTTATAAAAGATATCATGAAGGATTTGCTCCAGACCCGAGATTTGCCTCACTCATACATGTGGTACGTGCATGCGGCATCACTGCTTTGAATAGTATAAAGACAAATAAAATATAGCCAAGATGGAAATAAGAAAAGTGTGCATATTAGGTGCTGGGACATTGGGTAGTAGAGTGGCTTTACAGGCTGCAATATCTGGATATGATGTTAAAATATATGATATCAACGAAAAATCGCTGGAAAGTTCAAAGCGAGTAATGCACAAAATCCTGAATCAACTTGACCAATCGGGGACAATCAATGAGGTGAATTTAAGCAATGTTTTTTCGCGCCTCCTATTTACACGGAATGACCAGGAGGTAGTAGAAGATGCTGACATAATCAATGAAAGCGTAACAGAGGATGTTGAGATAAAACAAAAAGTCTGGAAGCAGTTTGGTTCTCTAGCACCAGAAAAAACAATTTTCACCACCAATACTTCCTTTCTATTACCCTCCATGTTTGCTGCTCATTCCGGAAGGCCGGAACGGTTTTGTGCATTACATTTTCACGATGTGTTTTTTGCGAAGATAGTGGATATTATGCCCCATATAGGAACCGATCCCAGCTTGATTCCAATCTTAGAATCTTTTGGCAGGTCATTACAGCAGGTACCTGTAATCGTCCGAAAGGAAAATCATGGGTATATATTTAACTCGATGCTGATGGCGTTTATAGGAGCAGCTGGCAAGTTATTAACCGGAGAGGTTGCTAGTGTAGAAGATGTCGATAAATCCTGGATGGTAAATTTCCACATGCCCATGGGACCTTTTGGTATATTGGATTCTATAGGACTGGACACGGCATGGCATGTGACAAATAAAATGCCGGACAAGGCATCACAGGCTTTTGCTATGCTACTTAAAACTTATATAGAGGCAGGAAAATTAGGAGAAAAAACTGGAGAAGGGTTTTATAAATACCCTAAGCCGGCTTTTAAGAATAAGGGTTTCACATTATAAATTGAGATAATGCGAAATCTTACCGGTAATTTAAAGGGAGCTTTATTTAGTTACAGATAATCGTCCACAGCACACTAAAAGAAAAACCCGCTTTTACCTTATTCTAATTTGCTTTTGGCACGAAAACGAATATATAATTAATAATGCTGTCTAATAAGGAAGATTATTTTCATCAATATCTGCATCCATATCAAAATCAAATTTGGAATGATCCATCTTAGAACATGGACAATACTCCTTTAACTCACAACCTTCAGGAACTCCCGTACAAAAATCAACTCCTACTATTCCTTGGTTCAAGATGGCTAATCTTTTATCAAGAACACCAACAGTAAGTTTGTAGGCAAAATCTATTGGTAAATCATCGGGTAAATCTACACTGATATTCCAGGTCAACATCATTTTATGTAGAGCTTTGACTACTTTATCCATTTCCTCCTCTGACAATTGCTCTGCTGGAGGGAAATCTGAAGAAGAAATCCCACAGTGTCTTGAAAAACTTTGGGTCTTGGATTTGGGATCTAAAAAACTTTCTACTGCTTCAAAATAATTCTCAATAGAAGGCTTATACATACTCTGGGAATTTGTATTCCGGCAAGCATGCTCAATATCACCCAATAGATATGGTATATAAATATG
Source organism: Anditalea sp. (assembly GCA_035461405.1). Classification (GTDB taxonomy): domain Bacteria; phylum Bacteroidota; class Bacteroidia; order Cytophagales; family Cyclobacteriaceae; genus Anditalea. The sequence goes on along the minus strand of DATHVH010000106.1, from coordinate 7,590 downwards.
CATATTTAGTAAAGGATTCGCTTTAGATTTTTAAACAGGGGAATAATATACTACATTTTTTAAAAAATAAAAATTATTGCAGAGATCTTACCTCATAGGAGAAAGATCCAAATTCCTGTTTAGACTTTTTGTATTATTTCCTTTACCCTCATTTGTAATTCAGGTATTACTCTATCTTCAAACCATGGGTTTCTTATCTGCCAGATTTTATTACGGGGGGAGGGATGAACCAATGGGAAATAATCTGGCAAGTACCGATCATAGGATCTTACCGATTCTGTCAAAGTTTTCTCTTTGTTTTTCCCTAGATAATACTTTTGGGCATAAGCACCTATTAGCAATGTCAACTCTACATCCTGAATGGAATCTAATAATCTTTTGTGCCATAATGGAGCACATTCTGGACGAGGGGGAAGATCACCACCCTTCCCCCTTCCTGGATAACATAATCCCATAGGTATTATACCAAATATCTTTGTATCATAAAACAATTCAGAAGTAACGCCTAGCCATCTTCTAAGCTCCCTCCCGCTCAAATCGTCCCATGGTATACCTGAAGCATGAACCTTAGTCCCTGGTGCCTGACCGATTATTAAAATTTTGCTCGTAGGACTTATACTGAATACCGGCCTTGGACCTAAAGGTAGTATGGCTTCGCAATGCCTACAACCCCTAACCTCATCTAATAATCTTTCCATTTCTATTAAAGTTTGAGCTAAAAAAATAAAGTCTTTTCTTCATAGAAGTAGACTTTAACTGGAAGTAAATAAATTAAATTCCTATGAAATCAGAAAGATTTTAAAAAAAACAAAACCGCTATCATATTTGAAAAATTCTTAAAATCTTCTTTAATCGAGTCTAACGGTCCATTTATTTTTTAATCTGAGTATCACAATACCTTATCTTAAATTTTTTTGACTTTAATTTTCATTTTTTTTTAGAGTTATATAAACATTAATAATATAACCGTGTTTCTATAGTATTATAACCACAAAACTAAACCTATATAATTATGGACAACATTGAAAGAGAATTAAAATCGAAAATGCAGAATGCTAATCCAGATAAAGAAGAAGGAAAAGTAGCCAGCATGATCGAAGAGCAAACTGCTAAAATACCATCTGATGTATTTTTATGGGCTTCTTTAGGATCTATGGCAGCATCTCTAGCTTTAAAAATTACTGGCAATGATAAAACTGCACTCTTTGTAGGCCAGTGGGCACCATCTTTCCTATTGTTAGGTATTTATAACAAGTTAGTGAAGCAATTGGGCCACGATAAGAAACATGGATAATAGAATCTATTCGAAGATTAATTATCTTCAGTAGAAATTATAAAAAATACCAGCTCAATAGAGCTGGTATTTTTTTTCTTAACATTCTAAACCTTATTTTTTCCCGTCTTTATAGATTTGTTGTACTTCATTGCTATTAGAATAACAAACAGGACTTGAGTTTTCCTGTAAATCACCTCCCTTGCTGATAAGTATTAAGGTAAAGTAAGTCTTGTACACATCCACACTATACGGCCCTAAGTTTTTTTTAGTCGATATGTAGAAATTCTTAATCATCCAGGATTAAGGTCTACTTTCAAACGGTAAGTCATAAAAGAATTTTTCACCATTTACCACTATAATATATTGACCTTTATGCTGCCCTTCTGGTAATGGCAGGAGATCATCTATAAAGGGAAAATCCTCATTAATTTTAGGTGGTATACCTTTATTATCCTCCATCAAAAAAGCCATATAATCTTCAGGCACATAGTATAAAAACGGGGACATTTCTTTATTTGGAAATTTACTTTTAAAATCCGCTTCCGATTGTTTTTGGTTCTGGATCAGCTTAGATTTTTCATTTGCAGTTAAAGATCTCATCAGTATAAAAGTTAAGTTAATTTTTGAGTCTAACAAAGCAATTGTTGTGCCTTGATATATTTAAAAAACTAACAGAAAGCGAACATCCCCAGCTTAATATCCACTCAAATGAGACAGTTGCTTTTTGATTATCTCAATAGATACATTTTCCCATACCCTTTCTTAAACGCCTTATCCCCAGCTGTAGCTCTATGTTCCATAAATTGACCGTTCTGAAGGACAAGTACCCGATAAATATATACACCATTTGCCAGTTGATCTCCAAATTCATCCTTTCCATCCCATGCATAGTCTGAGAGATTATTACCTATACGGATTGGTCCTAATTCATCCTGTAGGATTTCTCTTACCACCTTGCCCGTTACCGTCATGATTTGAATTTTTAGTTGATCAGGAATCTGTGAACCTGTTACTGTAAATACAAACCTGACACTGCTGCTAAAAGGATTGGGATAAGGATAAAAGTTAGTAATCTGAGATTCATTCACCACTTCAAATGTAATTTCATAAGGTTTTTCTCCTGCCAAATTTCCCGCTGCATCTGTAGCATTTATTCTCAAGGTATACATTCCATCTTCCAATGGCCCAGGCTGATATTCTATTTTATAGTCACTGTTATCTGTAGCAGCATACCATTTTAGATTAGGATTGCTGAAGTTTACCCTTTCAAAGACACATGTTTCACAATTTTGGCGCATAGTGATCTCCATTCCAACAGTGTCTTTTTTAAGCAATATAGAACCCGCATCTTTCATTAAGGCAGATATCATTACAGTCGGCGAGACTATATCTCCATCCATAATATAAATGCCATCAAAATTTACATCCAGTATTGGATTACTATCATCTGGTAGCACAGTTACGTATTCATTCAGATCTACAATATTATTTCTATAGGATTGCTCCATTACTATCCTCGGATTGGCAAATACATTAATACTGTTCAATCCTGGTTTTCCGATAGACGAAAAGTCTATATAAAACTCATGTGAACCGCCAGCAGGTACAGCTGGTATCTTTTTAGAGAACCGTTCTATTTTTCTTAGATCTTTATTATTGAAAAGCCACTCTACTACTAGAGAATCAGTAAAATCGTGCTTGGAAATGTTTGCAAATTCAAATTTGAGGCTATATTCTTCACCTTCGCTCAGCTGAATACTTTTTTCATCAGCCCTATGGATAAGTACTCCTTCTGGTACACCTGTATAGTTTACCTGCCATTTCATCAGCTGGCTTGGTAGATCTGCATCAGGATCATCCATTGAATATTTAAGTCTTAAATAAGGGTATTGAAGGGGATTAATCGTTTCTAATGATAATTGGGTTTGCTTTACATCCGCCATCAAAGTAGTTTCCATTCCCTCTGGGGTTACCCCTATAAGGTCCATCTGGGTCATCTCTTTATTGAAAAAATCTTCTTTTACAATATGACGGAAAAAATCCCTCCATTCGCTGGCAGGACCTACTCTAGGCGTGATAATACTTCCGGATGTAAAATGGCCTTCTAGACTTGTTTCAAAATTTAATACCTGCGTATTAGTAGGCTCCTCAAGATCCTGCTCAGCTACCAGTTCTAGTGCTTCCCCAGGATTCATACCTTTTTTACCGAACAGTATATAAGGATCCCCGGTTTTCAAATTCCTTAAAGTAGCTTCATTAGCACCAAATTCTTTCAACTTAACATATACCGCATCAGGCCAATCGCTAAAATTGACATTGCCTACAGAAAAAATCAGCACGTAGTCACCATCTCCCACTCCATCGACGTAGTCTAAAAGGAATTGAGTATTATTTAATATGGTAGCATTCCTAATTGACTGGATGATCTGCGGTACTCTTCCACAAGTATTACCATCCAATACATCAAACCCTGCAGGAGGAAAAACTAGATATGGTGTCAAATCTTTCTTTTGGAAAGATAATAACCCCAACGATCCATTAGGACATAGCCTACTGTTCACATTATTTACATTATTCAGTATATAGGGTATCCCATCCATAAGGAGTTGGGTGTTTTGGAATGTGAGGCTGGGAGCTGCATTGCCAAAGGTAAATACACTGATGTCCAGACCAACACTTTCAAACTTCCATTCATTTTTCTGAAGGTCGGTTATAAGTTGATTCTTACTGTTACCATTGAATTGAGGCAATTTTCGCTGAGTCCAACCTTCAGGTCCCTGATTGATATAGGAAAAACTGGAAACTGACCATTCTTCACTTTCGCCTGACCTGGGCTCTAAAAACCTAGTCCTCCAATATACGGTCACTGAATCTCTATTACCTACCAATGATGAATAATCAAGGTCCCAGCTAGCCAGATCATTTGTCGTGACCCTAATTTCTCTTCTAGCAGCACTTGAAAAATTATGGGCAGTGTCCATCTGGAATAACACTGTCCTGGTTTCTGCGGCTGATCCAGAGATCTGAGAAATTAGTTTGGTAGTAGTATTAGATTCTATAGAAAATGATAATGGCATCAGATTAATAGTGCCGTTCAATTGAATAAAATGTGAGGTCGTGATAGTGTTGTTCAAATAATTAAGTTCTTCTATTCTCCGATCTTTATTCACTTCTATTGTAAAGAAGTTTTCTCCAAAAGCATTAATCGCCCGATTAGGTATAGCAAATGAAATGGTATCTCTTCTATAAACCGGTTTAAGCAATTTAGGATCATAATCTATAATAGTACCATCTGGAAGCCTCCTAATGACATTGATATTGAATGAATCAAGATCTACCCTTCCCAAATTTCTAATGACTACATTTAGGCTGAGCGTATCGTGAAGTGCATTTAATATTTCTCCATCCGGGCCTTCCAAAGCCACATCCGAAGCCCTTAACTCATAATCTGCCTTGGGAGCAGGGAAGATTTTACTTGCCGGATCTCCCAGCATCACCATCATAGACGAGTGGGACTGATAAACAGGAGCGGTCCCATATCTTCTATATAGAGCTCGCTCTGCCTCTCTTCTTACCTTTCCGATGGATTGATAAATCATAGATGAATCTGAGAAAGCTTTTTGATAAAAACTTTCCGAATGCCTTCTTAAAAAAACATCAATTCCTAAATTAGTATGCGCTATAAAGTGTGATGCTCCTCTATCAGGGGTCAAAACCCAATCCTCTCCAAATGTATAGGCTGTACCATAGGCATTACCAGCATCACAGCCATTTAATAATAAGACCGGATATCTTCCCTTATTGGTATAACCTAATTGGGGATCAGAAGCAAAACCTATTTCTATATCGATTAATGAGGGAGATGCATGGCCAAAGAAAGTGACCAATGATGTACCCTGATTTACTTCATCTGAAATATTGATAAGCTCTACCGTGGCATTCGTCCGTTTACGAAAGGTCTTTACATTGCCGCCCAAAAACACATCTTCGGCGATGTTTTTAAAGCCGTTCATAAATGTAAAGTACCTGTTCAGCTCCAAAGCGGAAAGACCGCCGCTTAGGTGTATAAGGTTTTTCTGCCATTCCTCTTTTACTCCTAGGGCATCCTTTTCTTTTATTTTATCCAGATACGCTCCCACTTCATCAGGGGTACGTGCAGGGATTCTTCCCAGGGGCAAGGCTTCCAGCTCAGGAAATTCAGGATCCAGGCCATGTGTAAAAGGAGCATCAGAATATGGATATCCCGCCGCAGGTACCATCTCCTGAAATGGAAAGGCCGATGGATTCTGCCGATAATTATAATTGACATTATTCTGTCGGGCTGTAGAGAATATACCTAATGCCCTCCCTAGCAGCAGGAGATATTCTGGCTGATGCCTAGGATGATAAGCTTTAATGAAATTGTATATAGCCAGTGGTGATTTTTCTCCATAAGAAAACTGATTGTAAAGCTGGTTCATATTAACAGTGAGCGTATCAAATCCACCTCCCGCTGGACTTGCCCGATAGGCAGCATATGCACCTACGGCATCACCATAGCTGGCCCCAGGCCTTCGTAGAGACTCATGCGTAATAATGAGATAATTTGCCTGCAGTGAAAGTACGTCCCTGAACATTACCCTTGGCATCACATTCACGTCAGTAATAGTATTGGTCTGCTGAAGCATGATCTTGGATGGCCCTGAAGATAATCCCCCCGGCAATCTGAGCATATTGCCATCCTTTATTACACCTACCCGTTTTGGCTGGTCTAAATCTGAAATTTCATATCCTATATAGGACCCTTCAACCCCAGCTATTTCAAAATTATTAGCGCCTATATCATAGGAGAATATTCTTCTACTAAAATCTCCAGTAGCTACACGGCGTGGATATCGCAGCTTGATATAACTAACTGATGCATTGTCCGTACTGCTTTCCTGCCCTAATGACCTCACCCGTAGGATAATGCTGCCGTCTGAATTAAAATCTGAATATTGGAGATCTAAACTAACCTGTCGTACATCATATTCCCCATAAGTGATGATTTCTATTTGACGAAGGGAACTGGCGTTGGGCCCTGTCAGAATTTCTGTAGTGTGCGGGGCCCCTAGCCTTCCGACCAAACCCAGGTCTACTTTAAATTCACCTGCATTCATCACCATACCTAATGAAGTGAAACTGTAGTCCAGATGGTTACCTCTCGTAATAATAGGTCCCATCCAGCCTTGACCCTTATCAAAATCCGGAAGTCGTACACCAGGATTATACACCTGTCCGAGGTTATATTGATCGCTGAAAACCAAAATTCTTTCTTCCTGATAAATATCCACAGCTGGTGCAGTAGGAGATGCAGATCCGTAGTTGGACATGCGTAGACCCCTTACTCCTGGAGTTATGGTGAGAAAATAAGCCGTGGTGTCATTATGTGTATTATAGTATGGATTAGGAAGATGTGTGGGATCTTTATACAAACCATAGTCTAAAGTAGCATCATTCTTTTTGCCTACAAACTCTATATAATCTGCTGGATCAAATCTTCCGTTTTCTTGACCGGGAAAATGTATTGGCACCTCTTTTCCACGATGGTAAAGGCGGATATCCCTGGGATCTACATTAGTCAAATTTATACCTGATGCAGAGAAAGTAGTATAACTCAATCGATAAACTCCATCCTGCGCAGTAGGTATTTTATAATAATTTTTTGAAAAATCTATCCAGCCTTCCTGCGCATAGGCACCTGAAATAAGGAAGCTTAAAATTAATAAAAAGGATAAGTATAATCTTTTCATAATTTACCTAGGTTGTCTGTCCCATCCTTCATACACTCGAAACTTATCCTTAAGAGGATTTAATCCTACCTTAACACTAAATACATGTGAATATGGGGTTTCTGAAATACTGCCAATATCTGTCAGTGCATAATCTATATAGACTATTTCGTTCAAAAATACCCCTACCCCAAAACTAGGACTGAAAGAAGTATAATAGCTTGCATCAAAATTTTTAATCCTTTGTACATTACCAGCGCCTCCTCTTAGAAAAGCAAGGTTTCTATATCCCACCTCCACGCCCATCCTAGGGTCCACACTCACTAAATTTGTCCTTAATACAGTATTTCTTTTGCCATCAAAAGTTGCATCCAGATCAACCACCGCTTGTAAGCTAATCTCATCATTTATATCAAAGATCCGGGTAGCACTAAAAATTGCCCTCGGCATGGTAAGTTCCGTTGTATTAAGTGGTACCTGATTATTTGTTAGTGCGTAGACATCCCTGACCATGTCGGCATTATGCGACCAAGCATTAAAAGTAGTAGTCACATCTCGGAGCAT
>DATHVH010000105.1:0-5755 GCA_035461405.1 Anditalea sp. | reverse complement strand
AGCAAAAGCTTTTATCTACCCAATCAATGCAACATATGATGGAATTTACCACTACTATAGAGAATGGAAGGCAGTTAGGAGCAGGAGTAATGAAAGATTTCCTTTTTCTGCAGGAAGATCAATTTGCTTATGGTCATAGAGGACGGGACTTGGCCTATACAGCAGATCTATTCTGGTTTCCAAATCAGGATATTACTGTGGCAATGCTGCTCAATTATGGAACTGATTCTGAAAGTACCTTAAGACCAGTTTTTAATAATTTTAGAATAGATCTTGGGGAATTGTTGGTAGAATAGTCAAAATATAAGTTTAATTAAGAAAGACTGTTGTTTTATCGTCTATTTATACTTTCGCCCGTAATTCTTAAATTGGTTTTTCAAAAACTAACCATCTAATTGAAATGGCGAATCATGACATTCTTTTATTAGCTCATATGCATGGTCTTAAATTAAAAGATGAAATTTCCTTTAATGAAATGGGCATTGATTTTAAAGTGGCTTTTGCTGAAGATTATGATGGGGTCCCCTGGGTTTTAAGAATCCCAAGGCGTAAAGGTTTAGACAAGCAGATAGAGCAGGAAAAAAAGATTCTCTTACTGGCAAAAAAATATATATCTGTAGCCGTTCCGAATTGGGTAATCGCTAAGCCTGATCTCATTGCATACCCTATGCTTAACGATAATCCTATCCTCACCTATGATCCTGAGACATATGAGGTCACATGGAACGTAGATCAAAACAGTCCAATTATAGTCTCCACCTTAGCACAAGCCATGGTTCAGCTGCATAATATTCCACACGCAGAAGCAGATGCACATGGCATTAAGTTTCTTACTCCAGAGATGCAGAAAAGGGAAATTTTTGATCGTTTGGAATCGGTCAAATCAGAACTGGGTATGTCAATAAACCTTGAGACCCGCTGGCGATCTTGGTTGGACAACGATAGTTTATGGCCAGACTTTTCAGCTTTTGTACATGGCGATTTATATGCAGGCCATATCCTTGCTAAAACAGATGGTACGGTAACTGGATTTATTGATTGGTCAGAAGGCCAGTTTAGTGATCCATCCATGGATTTTGCTGGTCATGCGAATGTATTTGGTGAAGAAAGTTTAAAACAACTTATTATAGCATATGAAAAATCGGGAGGAAGAATTTGGGATAATCTTTTTGCTCAAGCAAAGGAAAGAAATAACGCCTCTGCTTTAAATTATGCCTATTTTGCCATCTCCACCAATATGGATCAGCATCTTAACGCAGCCAAAATTCAGTTAGGTATAGTTGATTAAAAATTCACATGTTCATCAGCGCTAATATGTGTTAACTATATTTGATATATAAAAAATATTTAAATTGTAATTAGACATTATCGACTCCTATGAACATATAATTGAGCCCCTTTACTGGCTTTGATTTTTTCATCATATCCTCCAGTAATCAACACCTCTCCATTATTTAAAAGTGTCGCACTGGAAAATAGACGAGTCCCCATATTGCCTTTAACTGGGATAAATTTTCGTGTCTCAAAATCAAATATCTCAGCCTGGTCAGAACCACCTCCAATCAGAATATTATTGTTGGGAAGTAAAACACTTGTCTCATTGTGTTTATATCTCGGGAAATTCATATTTGATATAGAGGTGAATTTTGCTGTTTGGGGGTCAAAAATTTCAGCTGAAGTAAAAGGAGAATCATTCCTGTCTGCACCACCATTTATCAGTACTTTTCCATCAGAAAGTAAAACAGCATCATGTTTATGCCGAGGGATATTCAATTTTCCCGCTGCTGAAAATTGATTTCTTTTGCTATCGTAAATTTCGGAACTGGTATATAATTTTATATTTTCTCTCCTGTCCCTGTGCCCTCCTGTTATCAGCACATTTCCATTTTTTAAAAGTGTGGCAGTATGTGATTCACGAGCATCAGCCATAGGACTGGTCAGTATAAATTTATTGGCATTTATATCGTATAATTCAACTGAGGATAAAAATGTCCATCCAGATCCTACTCCACCTGACAAAAGTATTTTACCATTATTTAGAACTGTAGCTGTATGTCCATACCTGGCAATGTTCAAATTCGGGCCTTTAGTAAATAGTTTTGTTTCAGGATCATAAATCTCAGTAGAAGAAAGAGCATTACCATTGTATCCTCCTGCTATTAGTACCTTTCCGTTGGGTAAAAGAGTAGCGGAATGACTTACGCGTGGAGTGGTTAAAGAGTTTATATTTTCAAATGATTTTGAAATAGGATTAAATATTTCTACACTCGATAAACTATTATTACTATTCCCGGCAAAACCTCCGCAAATTAATACTGTGCCATCTTGGAGTAAAGTTGCTGTATGTGCAGCACGTGGAGCATGCATATTTGAGATAGGAATTAATGATCCTGTTGACACAGCGGAGTAAGTTACTTTTTCCGAAGCAACTGATCCTGACGATTGTGTAGAAAATTTAATTTCAGATTTTGTATTTTCGTTGCTGCAAGAAAATAATACTAAACCCAATGAAATACCGATATAAGTAACTTTTTTCATGGCGCTTATCATTTGTACCTTAACCTATTATCTACCAGATCAGTGCCATATATTAATTTAGATTATGACTCCAAAAGGCAATTAATGCTAACTATATAGAATTAATTACGACCATTTTTGTACGAGTGCGGGCATTTTGTTTGGGTGAGGATATCTTTTCCCCAAAAATACTGGAGGCACATTATGAAAGTAAAGCATTCAAAAATATGGGGGATTTCTATCCATTGACTGTTCATTGTAAAAATTAAACTACTTTATTACCTCTATAAAAAATTAATTGATTTTTTACAAAATTTTCTGATCTTGTAGAGATGTCATAGATTCTATTATGGCTGGATATGATAATTTAAGTTTATATGAGTATTGAGATTATATCAACCACCCAATCTTACGATGTAATTATTGTTGGTTCAGGAGCCGGAGGAGGAATGTCTTCCAAGGTATTGGCCGAAGCTGGATTTTCTGTGGCAGTAATAGAAGCAGGTGGTGATTGGGATCCTGCCAAGGAAGAATTCAGAACACAGCTCCAGTGGCCATGGGAATCACCCAGACGTGGAGCGGGAACAGTCAGACCTTTTGGGGATTTTGATGCGGCTATCGGTGGTTGGCTCATTGAAGGTGAACCATATACCCATACCACGGGGACCAAATTTGACTGGTTCCGGTCCAGAATGCTAGGCGGCAGGACCAATCACTGGGGAAGGATTTCTCTCAGATTTGGGCCTGATGACTTCAAACGAAAAAATATAGACGGACTGGGCGATAACTGGCCTATTGGCTATGATGATCTCAAACCCTATTATGATAAGGTAGATAAGCTTATTGGAGTATTTGGATCTAAGGAAGGCATACATAATGAACCGGACGGTTTTTTCCTCCCTCCTCCCAAACCTAGGCTTCATGAACTTATGATTGCCAACAGTGCCAAAAAATCAAATATTCCCGTCCTTCCTGCTCGACTTTCAATTCTTACCCGACCTATCAATGATGAAAGAGGTGTGTGCTTTTTTTGTAAACAATGCAACAGAGGCTGCCAGGCTTATGCAGATTTCTCGGCAGGTACCTGCCTGGTAAAACCTGCCATGGCAAAAGGTAAGGTAGACCTTTATACCAACTCTATGGTCCGAAAGGTAACTACTAACGATCAAGGGGAAGCCACAGGAGTTTCCTTTGTGAGCAAGGTAGACATGAAGGAATATAAGCTTAAATCCCGGGTAGTCGTTCTAGGAGCTTCAGCTTGTGAATCTGCCCGTATCATGCTCAACTCCAAATCCAAATCCCATCCAGATGGTATAGGAAATCAAGGCGGCATGGTAGGAAGATATTTGCACGACTCCACAGGTGCAGATAGAATGGCCATTCTTCCAGATCTTATAGATAGAGATAGATACAATGAAGATGGCGTAGGTGGAATGCACGTGTATACTCCATGGTGGCTGGACAATAAAAACCTTGATTTTGCCAGAGGATATCATATTGAATATTGGGGCGGAATGAGCATGCCTGCTTATGGATTTGGTATGGGCATGGATACACTGAGGAGCTTTGTAAAGGATGAATTTGGAAACCCCAGTCCCAATGGTGGATATGGTGCAGGCCTCAAAAAGGATATACGTAGATTTTACGGCACCTCGGTGGGCATGTCTGGCCGAGGAGAAAGTATACCACAATATGATAACTACTGTGAAATAGATCCGAATACGGTAGACAAATGGGGTATTCCAGTATTGAAATTTAATTATAACTGGACGGACCAAGAGCTGAAACAGGCTGACCATATGCATGAGACTTTTGAAGAAATCTTAACCGGAATGGGCGGTACCCTAATGGGCAAGAGACCTACCAAAGAAACGCAGTTTGGATTACATGCTCCGGGCAGAATCATCCATGAAGTGGGAACTACCCGAATGGGAAATGATCCCAATACTTCTGTACTCAACAGCAATTGTCAGGCTCATGACTGCAAAAACCTATTTGTAGTAGATGGTGGGCCTTTTGTTTCCCAGGCAGATAAGAACCCCACATGGACTATACTGGCCCTGTCTTGGAGAACATCAGATTTTATAATTAGTGAAATGAAAAAGAAAAATATTTAAGCAGCTCATGAACAGACGGGAAAACTTAAAACTACTATTGACAGGTGCCTCGGGCATTTTATTGGCAGGTTGTAATGTAGAGGAGACTGCCTCTACGGATACTCCGGTAGCTGAAGGCATTTCGGCTGGAGGCAGAAGTCCCGAAGAACTTGCCATAGACGCTAAATTACATGATTTAACGTTTTTCACTCCGGATGAAAGAACCAAGCTTGAGTATCTTGTCGACATTATCATCCCTCGGGATGAAAAATCCGGTGGGGCACTGGATGCGGGAGTACCGGATTTTATCGAGTTTATGATGAAGGACATTCCTGCAAATCAAACTCCTATGAGAGGTGGTTTGAAATGGTTGGACAACTACTCGAAAGATCAGTATGATAAAGAGTTCATGGAGCTTAGCAACCAACAGAGAATCGCGATCATAGATGAAATTGCCTATCCGGAAAAGGCTAGACCGGAAGTGGTCTATGGGGTAAAATTTTTCAATTTACTTCGAAACCTTACGGCTACTGGATATTTTACTTCCAGAATAGGTATAGCTGATCTGGAATACATAGGCAATACTCCGAATGTCTGGGATGGAGTGCCTGAACATGTATTGGCAAAACATAATGTTTCTTATGATGATAACCTGATGCATTTATATTTGAAGTCAGAGGAAAGAGGCATAGTAGCGCAATGGGACGATCAGGGAAATTTGATTGGGTAAATGTTCAGTGGCTTATCGCCAAAGGATACCCATAAGAAACCTTTTATACAAGTTATCTTTTTTACGTTTTTGCCGATTACACTCTACACAAATCCCTTAAAAGTATCGAAAACAAATAAACATAAAGCTAATCTTTGTGCCTAAAACTTATCCTCCTAATCTATACTGCATATTCAATGTCTAGTTTTATCCAAACAGGGGCATGATCACTGGATTTTTCCCATCCCCTTACATGTCCATCTACACCACCTTCCAGTAAGTGTGGCTTCATTTTAGAATTAAGTAGAAAATGATCGATGCGGAGTCCAGCGTTACGGCCATAAGCATTTCGGAAGTAATCCCAAAAGGTATAGATTACCTCATCTGGATAGAGTGTGCGTATAGCATCGGTCCACCCCTCTTTTATTAAACT
>DATHVH010000104.1:0-8312 GCA_035461405.1 Anditalea sp. | reverse complement strand
AAGGGGATAGACAATGAAGTGTACTACAGGTTGGTACAAGATAATAAGCGGTATTATATGGATTACACCGGTACGGGTAATACACTCAATATGGTTCATCCAAGGTCGCTTCAATTGGTGATGGACAGTCTTCGTTACTGGATTACCGAAATGCATGTGGATGGATTTAGATTTGATTTAGCTTCCACCCTGGCAAGAGGTTTACATGAAGTGGGAAAGCTTTCCACCTTTTTGGATACTATACACCAGGATCCGATTATATCTCAGGTAAAGCTGATAGCAGAGCCTTGGGATATCGGAGAAGGTGGATATCAGGTCGGTAACTTCCCTGTACTTTGGGCAGAATGGAATGGTAAATACAGAGATACTGTACGCCGTTTCTGGAAGGGAGACGAAAGCCAGGTACATGAATTGGCTTATAGATTAAGCGGTTCCAGTGATTTGTATATGTTGAACGGTCGACAACCCTCGGCCAGTATAAATTTCATCACTGCCCATGATGGATTTACGCTTCATGACTTAGTCAGCTATAATGAAAAGCATAATGATGCCAATAATGAAGGGAATAATGATGGGGAAAGCAACAATGAAAGCTGGAACTGTGGTGCTGAAGGTCCTACTGAAGATCCGGAAATCAATGCGTTAAGGGAGCAGCAGAAAAGGAATTTTATGGCTACACTTCTTTTAAGTCAAGGTGTGCCTATGATCAGTATGGGGGATGAATATGGGCGTACCCAAAAAGGCAATAATAATGTGTATTGCCAGGATAATGAGTTGAGCTGGTTTAATTGGGATTGGGATAAAAAACACAAAGATTTCTTTGACTACACTTGTAACCTTGTTCATTTCACTCGTGATAAACCTGTATTTCATAGAAGACGCTTTTTTCAAGGCAGACATATCCAAGGTCAAGATGTCAAGGATATCAGATGGATCAGAACTGATGGTCAGGACATGACGGATGAGGAATGGAACTCATCGTATGTAAGGACACTAGGTATGCTGCTAAACGGTAAGGAAATGAACGAGGTAGACGAAAAAGGAAATGATGTAAAAGGAGGAGTTTATTTTATCATGGTAAATGCTTACTGGGAAACCGTAGATTATCAATTATTAAAATATGGAGCAGAATTCGAATGGGAGATCATAGTAGATACATCCAATCCTACCGGATCTTTTAAAGGTAAAAGCGTAAAACAAGATTATTATGCTGTAAAGCCCCGATCTTTTGTGATGTTGATGCAGAAGGAATAATAGTATTTGTTCATTTAATAATTAAAAAGAGGAACCTATCTGGGTTCCTCTTTTAATTTATGGAGAAACGGACTTTTCCACATTTATAAGCCGGCACTTTAAGATTAGGGAAAACGGTACTGGTGTTACTGTGAAAACTAAAAAACAAATGATCAATTTGAGGAAGAAAATAGTGATATTAACTTGCTGGTAGAGGAGGATGAGCCAGATTCCATTATACGAGGTGAAAAACTTATTTGTTGGGACAATTTGAAGATTTTTTTGGGTAGGAAAGAGAATCTTTTAACTGAATCTTCTATATCGAATCCAATACTTAAATCAATTGATAGTAGAAAGGTGTTATTATTTTATGGAGATTGGGAATAGTCAGAGTTCCTTTATCGAAATTCTGCTTTTAACTTTCTTAAAGACTTTTCAGAAGATAATTATTAAATAAAAAACGGAAAATCATTAGACGAGGATATTGAAATTTAAAAAGCCTCTGAGGATTACCCCAAAGGCTCATTTTTTTTACTTCATTATTCAGCATTCATCATTCGATATTCTGACTTTTTTTACTTAAATAAATAAAGAATGTCGAACACCGAATGTCGATCCCGATAGCTATCGGGAGAAGTGTATTTTACGTCAGCATCGCCCCATCCACCTGGATTACCTGCCCAGATACATAAGAGCTAAGGTCTGATCCCAAAAACACGCAGGTATTAGCCACCTCATCCGGTTGTCCGCCGCGCTTCATCGGTATGGCATCTCTCCAGCCCTGAACAGTTTTTTCGTCCAGTACTCCTGTCATTTCTGTTTCGATAAAACCAGGAGCTACAGCATTGCTTCTAATGTTTCTTGATCCAAGTTCCAATGCTACTGATTTGGTAAAGCCGATAATACCGGCTTTCGAAGCAGCATAGTTTGCCTGACCTGCATTGCCTTTAATGCCGACCACCGAGGTGATATTGATGATAGAGCCCGCTTTGGCTTTCATCATGGTTCTAGTAGCTGCTTTAACAGTGTTAAAGCAGGATTTTAAATTTATATTAACTACTTCGTCCCAATGCTCTTCAGACATTCTCATGAGAAGGTTGTCTCTGGTTACTCCGGCATTATTGATCAGGATATCCAAGCCGCCAAATTCACTGACCACTCCATTTACAAGTTCTTCGGCAGCTTTAAAGTCTGAAGCATCTGATCTGTAGCCCTTGGCCTTAATGCCAAATTCTGCCAGTTCTTTTTCCAAAGCTTCCCCTTTTTCCACACTGGATAGGTAGGTAAATGCCACATTGGCCCCTTCCTGTGCATATCTGATAGCGATAGCTCTGCCTATTCCCTTGGATGCGCCAGTGATCAGCGCGGTTTTTCCTGATAATAATCCCATATGTATTGCTGGTTTAAATGTCTAATGAATCTTCAAAATTAAGAATTTATATTAAAGAAAGGAATTTTAGTCATATGGAAAGCATACTCGTCCTTTAAGCATACTGATTTTTATCATAAAATATTTCAAAAATCACAATCAATATTTTCAGTGCTATTAATCCTCCATTTTAATATCAGTCTATACCACAGAACTTCCGAACCAAATTTTTTTCTGTGGGCAAAAAGCTTATTTTTGCATAGCTAATTTGATATGAATTATAAATTTTAATATATATGTCTTCAACAAAATTTGATGTAATAGTAGTAGGTAGTGGGCCGGGCGGTTATGTAGCAGCCATCCGTGCGTCTCAGTTAGGTTTAAAAACTGCTGTGGTAGAGGCTGCCGAACTGGGCGGTATATGTCTAAACTGGGGCTGTATCCCTACCAAGGCTTTATTGAAGAGTGCCCAAGTATTTGAATATATAAATCACGCAGCTGATTACGGTATTAAAGTAGCAGAGCCAACTGCCGATTTTGAAGGAATGGTTATGAGAAGCCGTGGTGTAGCCGACGGTATGAGCAAAGGCATACAATTCTTGCTTAAGAAGAACAAAATAGAGCAACTTGTAGGCTGGGGAAAAGTAAAGCCTGGTAAAAAAGTGGAGGTGGAAGATAAAGAAGGAAATAAGAATACCTATTCAGCAGATCATATTATCATTGCTACTGGAGCCAGATCCCGCGAACTTCCAGCTTTGAAAATAGATAATGAAAAAATCATTGGATATAGAAAAGCAATGACGCTGGAAAAGCAGCCAAAGCGAATGGTAGTGGTAGGTTCCGGTGCTATCGGAATTGAATTTGCCTATTTTTACAGAGCTTTGGGAACAGAGGTGACTGTTGTAGAATTTTTGGATAGAATAGTGCCTAATGAGGACGAAGAAGTTTCCAAAACATTAGAGAAAGTTTATAAGAAAGCCGGTATGAAGATCATGACCGGTACTGAAGTGACGGCTGTAGATACTAGCGGAGAAGGCTGTAAAGTAACTGTGAAAAGCAAAAAGGGAGAAGAATCCATTGAATGTGATATCGTACTTTCTGCTGTGGGAATCGAAGCAAATATTGAAAATTGTGGACTTGAAGATGTAGGCATCCTAGTGGATAGAGGAAGAATCAAAGTAGATGAATTCTATAAAACTAATATGCCAGGGTACTATGCTATTGGGGATGTAATCCCAGGACCAGCTTTGGCACACGTGGCTTCTGCCGAAGGAATTATCTGTGTAGAGAAGATAGCAGGACACCATCCAGAGCCACTGGATTATAATAATATCCCTGGCTGTACTTATTGCTCTCCTGAAATTTCCTCTGTGGGTTATACTGAGAAAGCAGCCAAAGAAGCAGGCTATGAAATCAAAGTGGGCAAATTCCCATTCTCTGCTTCTGGTAAAGCTTCGGCTTCTGGAGCTAAAGACGGATTTGTGAAATTGGTATTTGACGCCAAGTATGGCGAACTTCTAGGTGCGCATATGATAGGAAATAATGTGACCGAAATGATTGCCGAGATAGTGGCTATTCGTAAACTGGAAACTACGGGTCATGAGCTGATTAAGACTGTTCATCCTCATCCTACCATGTCAGAGGCGGTGATGGAAGCGGCCGCAGCAGCATATGATGAAGTAATTCACTTGTAATTTTCATCAGGTTGTTTTAATATTATAAGCACAAGGTTAAACATTTAGCCTTGTGTTTTCTTTTTATGGGAAAAAATATCTACTAATAATATACTTTTGGAAGAAGAACAGTTAATTGCCGGGCTCAGGGCTCAAAACCGGCAATCATTGGAGTACTTATATGACAAGTATTCCAGAGCGCTCTTTGGTGTTATTTCTCGGATAATAACGGATAAGGACATAGCGGAAGAGGTTTTTCACGATGCTTTTATCAAAATCACGAGAAAAGTCAGCAGCTATGACGAATCGAAGGGAAGGCTATACACTTGGATGGCTATCATATGCCGCAATGCAGCTATAGATAAACTGAAGTCCAAGGAATATACACAAAGAGGTAAGACCAATTCGATAGATGATGTCGTATATGGATTGAGTGATAATTCGGGAACTTCCGACCACGTAGATGGAATTGGGGTAAAAGAGTTGCTCACAGAACTGAATGAAGAACAAAGATTTATGGTTGACTGCATTTATTTTAAAGGCTATACCCATTCGGAAGTCTCAGAGCAGTTTGATATACCCCTGGGTACTGTGAAATCACGCATCCGTGCAGCAATCAATGTTTTAAAAAAGAATTTAGAGAGGATCTAGTGGATATTCAATCTTATATATCGTCAGGAAAACTTGAACTCTTCGTACTCGGAGAATTAAGTGAAAGAGAGCGGGAGGAAGTAATCCGCTTAGCAGAACAGTATCCAGCTATTAAAGCTGAGTTGAGGCAAATAGAAGAAACTATTTTTGCCTTTGATGAAAAATCTGGAGCACAGCCGTCAGAGGCTGTTAAAAATAAAATATTCGATACCTGGGATAAGGAGCATAATACAGCCCCCACTACAATAGCCAGTTCACCTAAGAAAACATCATCTATTGTAGCTTTACAGCCATGGAAGAACTTTGCAGTTGCTGCTAGTATAGCCGCTGTCATTGCTTCTATTATAGCCATATATTTTGCCAATAGGTATTATGATGTGGAGGAGCGGTATATAGCCATGGTCCAGGATCAATCAGTAATGGCAGAAGAACTGGATGCTTATAAGACCAGCTATGAACAGACGGAGGTCACTCTTGAAACATTATTGGCGGGTAATTATACCAAAATTCCTGTAAGGGGAGAAAGCTTTGAAGTGCAGACAGATGCCAACGTAGTAGTGTGGTGGGAACAAAGTTCTGCACAAGTTTATGTATCGGTGGAAAACCTTTTACCTCTGGGTGCGGACCGTGATTATCAGTTATGGGCGATCGGCGATGATGGGCCTATCGGTATCGGATTAATTAATCCAGGACAAAGACTTAATCTCCAGCAGATGCAGGCCGTCACTGCTACTGGCGCGTTTGCCATCACCATTGAACCAAAAGGAGGAAGTGAAAGTCCGAATTTGGAGCAGCTAGTAGGATTGGGACCTGTGGGATGATTTAATTAAAATAGTAAAGCATATAGTCAAAATACAATTCTTTTCAGAAGGTGCAGAAAATATTTTCATGGCATCTATGTCAACCGAATTGTGTTTTGACTTTTTTTTTGGGTATAAATTGTAGAATTTAGATTTTTAAAACATATCCATGGAACTCCAATTATCTACGCCAGCCCTGCTTTTCTCTGCCATCACACTTTTGATGCTGGCCTATACCAATAGGTTTTTGGCTATAGCGAGCTTGATCAGGGGCTTGCATAAAAAGTTTCTTGAGAATCCGGACCAGATAATCTTGGTGGACCAGCTTCAAAATCTTAAAAGAAGGCTGAATATGATTAAAAACATGCAGCTGTTTGGGGTGCTTAGTTTTTTGTTATGTGTAGTGTGTATGTTTCTTATTTATCAGGGCTATACCATGCCGGCTAATGTAGTATTTATTTCCAGTATGGTTGCCCTATTAGTATCACTAGGTATTTCTTTCGTGGAGATTCAGATCTCAACTAGGGCGCTGAACCTGGAATTGGCAGATATGGAGGAGATTTTCAAGAAAAAATCCGGGAGCCTGGATTTTATATTTAAAAAGGATTCGAAAAAATGATCAAATATATAAATGTTTTAGTCTTAGTATGTTTTGTGTCCTGTGCCGCCCCAGTAAAGCAATTTATTACTAAAACAACCACACATACCTTAACGCTTACCTCTACAGAAAAAACCCAAAAGTTTTTCACTTGGACTGCAGATAGAAAGCCAATGGTCAGCGCCCATAGAGGCGGGCCATATGCAGGCTTTCCTGAAAATGCCATTGAAACGTTCGATAATATTCTTTCTTATACACCTGCTATAATCGAATTAGATGTGGAACTTACTAAAGACTCCATATTGATTTTGATGCACGACAATACGCTGGACAGGACCACCAATGGATCGGGCAAAGTATCGGACCATACCTGGGATGATATAAGGCAACTATATTTAAAAGATTCGGAGGGTAATCTGACCAATTATAGAGTTCCATCATTGATAGAAGCACTGGTATGGAGCAAAGATAAGACTATACTTACGGTAGATGTAAAGAAAAGGGTTCCTTTTGAGCGGGTGGTCAAAGAGATAGAAGCCACAGGCACTGTTCCCAATGCGGCCGTGATCACCTATAATTTTGAAGATGCCAAGAAGGTGCATGAATTAAATCGAGACTTGATGCTATCTGTTACGATCAGAAATAAGGAAGAAATCCAGCGTCTGGAAGCAACCGGAATTCCGTGGAACAATGTAAAAGCGTTTACAGGACTATCGGAAAGAAGTCCTGAATTTAATGATGAACTGCATCAGAAAGGAGTATTTACAATTCTGGGAGTATTGGGTAATCTTGATCAGAAAGCTGCAGCCCGCGGAGATCATCTATATATAGAATTTGTAAAAAACGGTGCAGATATTTTGGCTACCGATAGACCAATCGAGGTTGGGAAAGTTTTAAATGAAGAATTTAGCATAATAGAAGATGATAATAGAATTAAGGAGTGATACATTTACCAAGCCTACCCCCGCCATGCAGGAGGCTATGTTCAGTGCCCAAGTAGGGGATGATGTGTTTGGGGAAGATCCGACCGTAAATGCGCTGGAGCAAAAGCTGGCCGACATGTTTGGAATGGAAGCAGGACTTTATTGTCCCTCCGGTACGATGACCAATCAGATAGCCATCCGTCTGCATACCGGACCTCAGACAGAAATCATCTGCCATAAATACTCACATATCTATCTATATGAAGGTGGCGGGATCATGTCCAACAGTATGGCCTCGGTAAAGTTATTGGATGGTGCACTAGGTAAAATTTCCCCGGAGGATATTCGGGAAAACATCAACCCCGATGATGTCCATGCTCCAGAGACCGCTCTGGTGGCACTTGAAAACACCATGAACAAAGGTGGAGGCAGCATTTATACTTTGGAGGAAATTAAGCCTATAAAAGAGATATGTGTAAATCATGGCCTGAAGTTACACTTAGATGGTGCAAGGCTGTTTAATGCTTTGACAGTAACAGGAGATAATCCTAAGGAATGGGGCCAACAATTTGATACCATTTCCATCAGCCTGAGTAAAGGGTTGGGTTGTCCGGTAGGTTCTGTTCTTCTGGGAGATACTAAGACAATACATAAAGCCCGCAAGGTTCGTAAAGCACTTGGCGGAGGGATGAGACAGGCAGGATTTTTGGCCGCAGCAGGTATATATGCATTGGATCATCATGTGGAGCGGTTGGCTGAAGATCATAGAAAGGCCAAAAAGATAGGAGAGATACTTGAAAAACAGATTTGGGTTACGGAAGTTTTTCCCGTACAGACGAATATTGTGATTGCACGATTGAAAGATACCAGCCCTGCAGAGATGCTGGCTAAACTCGCAGAAAAGGAAATTAGAGCGGTTAAATTCGGCAAAGACCAGATCCGTTTTGTAACGCATCTTGATTTTACTGATGAGCATTTGGAAGCGTTCCAAAAAATTATAAATTCAATGAATATTTAGTTTCTTAAAGAGCTATATTAATTTCATTATTCTATATGAACAACTCT
>DATHVH010000103.1:0-3636 GCA_035461405.1 Anditalea sp. | reverse complement strand
ATGATATCATCTAATTCTTTTTCCGGAAGTGTATCCAATACTTGATACGCCCTAAGGTCTAAAAGTCTGTTTACTTCATTCATGCTTTAATACCGATAAGTCGATCTTTATCAATTATTTACGGGGGTATATATTCACAGGTATAAGAAAAGAAATAAAAATTTTTATTGTTCTAAAAATACTCTAAAATTTCAAATACCTATAATTAAATAAAAATAATAGCCAAGGGCTAAAAGCATATTTAAAGAATCAAACAAAAATATTAACTCTTATTATCCGTGTTTTTGATTAGACCAAGTCCTGAACTGAAAAATATAATTCCAAGAATAAAAAACACGATCTGGGTTTTCCAATCTGCATTGGAATCATCTAAAAATAAAAATGCGGCATATATTAAACCGATTATTCCTAATATTGTAAGCACCGGTCCGAAAATTCGTTTTTGATCCATATTAAATTTTTAGTTAAGATTAGAAGTCAAAAACATTGCCAAATTAATGCTCGACTTCATATCCTGCGAACCAGAATTATGTTAGGTGGTTAAGGTAATTTATTCGAGTGACCAAATTTCTAAATACACTACAACTATAAAACTATTATATTACATGATAAAACAAAATATATCCCAATGAAAACAATTCTAGCCATTTTCTGTATGTGCCTCAGTATGCCATTGATAGCACAGATACAGGCCGAAGATGTACAGACTTTCACTCTACAAAACGGTATGAAGTTTTTGGTAATGGAGGACAATTCCATTCCTAATGCAAACATGTACATATTTTACAAGGTAGGTTCAAGAAACGAATATCCCGGAATTACGGGGCTGTCTCATTTCTTTGAACATATGATGTTTAATGGTGCTGAAAAATACGGTCCCAAAGAATTTGACCGGGTAATGGAGTTTAATGGTGGTGCAAACAATGCGTATACTACACAAAATGTGACTGTATATACTAATTGGTTCCCAGTGTCTTCTATGGAAACAATATTTGATCTGGAAGCAGATAGGATAGGGTATCTCAATATAGATTCTGCTATGGTAGAAAGCGAGCGGGGAGTGGTACTGTCGGAGAGAAGCACGGGACTTGAAAATTCTCCTTGGAGGATGCTGGGCGAAGCAGTAAATGCCACTGCCTTTCAGGAGCACCCTTACCACTGGTCGGTGATAGGATATGAATCTGATATAAAGAATTGGACAAAAGAGGATTTGGAAGCATATTTTCAGACTTACTATGCTCCAAATAATGCAGTGGTTGTAATATCTGGAGATGTGAAAACCACTGAGGTTAAGCGGCTTGCAGAAAAATACATGGAGCCTATTCCTTCAAATAAGGAACCCAAGCCAGTTCATCTAGTAGAACCTCCGCAAACAGGAGAGCGTAGGGTAACGGTCCAGAAAGACGTAGCCAGTCCTTATATGATTATAGCATATCATACCCCAGATACTCAACATGAGGATTATTATGCACTGGAGATATTAAGTTCTATCTTATCCAGTGGCAATACTTCACGTTTATATTCAGCTCTGGTAGATAAAAAGCAGCTGGCTACCGGAGTCTTTACTAGTTTTGGACATAGCTTTGACCCTAATCTGTTTGAGTTTTATGCGGTTTCTGCTAAAGGAGTAGATGAAATAGACTTAGAAAATGCGTTTTATGAAGAATTAGAAAAAATTAAGAATGAAGGCGTCACGGAACGTGAGCTTCAGAAAATTAAAAATCAAAAGCTAATGGAGTTTTACAGCCAGATAGAGACTATAAATGGTAAATCTAATAATATAGGAACCTATGAACTTTTCTTTGGGAATTATAAAAAGATGTTTGACGCTCCAGCAGAATATGAAAAAGTGACTGCTTCAGACATACAGCGCGTAGCAAATGAATATTTTAAAAAATCCAATCGCACAGTAGGTGTTTTAAAGGCTAACGTTGAAGACTAAACATATGAAAAAGATAAATAAATTTTTGATATTAGCTATGACTGCCATTTGTGTTTTAGCTATAGATCAACATACAAATGCTCAGGTAGCTTCATTTAAAGTTCCTGCCTATGAGAAATTCACTCTTGGGAATGGGTTGACAGTATATTTGTTGGAACAACATGAAGTACCTACCATAAGTGTTTCCGCCATAGTACCTGCTGGTGCAATCTATGATGGTAAACAGGCTGGTTTGGCCTCGCTTACCGCAGTAGGATTACAACATGGGACAAAGAATTTTACCAAATCAGAGATCGAAGAAGAGCTTGATTTTATCGGAGCTAGCTTGAATACATATGCTTCTAAAGAATATGCCGGGATATCTTCAAAGTTTGCCAGCAAAGATCAAGAAAAGGTATTGCCCATTTTGGTAGAAGTACTTACCAGTCCGGTATTTGAAGAAGATGAATTTATTAAAGAGCAAAAAAGAGTTTTATCCGGATTAGAAAGAGCTAAGGAAAGCCCCAGTTCAGTAATCAATTCTTATTGGGACAAATTTCTATTTAAGGATCATGCATATGGTAATGCAGTAAGTGGAAGTCCTGTTACAGTAGGTGCATTAAATGTAGATGATTTAAGGTCTTTTTATAATACGAACTATTCACCAAACGGATCTGCCATAGCCATAGTTGGTGCTTTTGATACGCAACAGATGAAACAAACTGTTAGTGAATTGTTTGCAAACTGGGAAACTAAGGAACAGCAGCCATCCAATTTAGCTTCACAGCCTATACCGACCGTAAATTCAAATAGGGTTCTTTTGGTCAATAAAGAAGATGCTAGAGAAACTACCTTTTTGATAGGAGGTCTGGGAGTACAAAGAGACAATCCAGATTATGTAGCGATTCAGGTAGTCAATACGGTTTTTGGGGGAAGGTTTACATCCTGGCTGAATGATGAGCTCAGGGTAAATTCAGGCCTGACATATGGCGCTAGGAGTAACTTCAATCCTCTTAAAACTTCCGGTACTTTTGCCATATCCACTTTCACTGCTAATAATACTACAGAGGAAACAATAGATTTGACATTAGAGGTTTTAGATAGACTGCATACTCAAGGAATAGATGATGAAACACTTACATCCGCCAAGAACTATGTAAAAGGTCAGTTTCCTCCGAAGTATGAAACCTCCGGACAGCTGGCTGGATTACTCACGCAGATGTTCTGGTATGACTTCGATGAATCTTATATTAACGATTTTCAAAGCAATGTGGAAGGTCTAACCACTGCAAAAGCTAAAGAGATAGTTCAGCAATATTTTCCAAAAGATAATCTTCAATTTCTTTTGATAGGAAAAGCTGACGAGATTCGTCCAATAGCGACAAAGTTGGGAGAAGTCACTGAAAAGGATATAAAAGCAGATGGATTTTAAAATTTATAACCTTACCCCATCCATCTCATGTTTGGGGTAAGGTTATATTTATTCACTTTTTAATCATTCCTCAAAATTCTTAAAATAATCATAAGAAAATTGAAAAAATACCTTTAAGCATCTATCTTTGCCCTAGGAGGCGTTGGTAAAAATGGGCATGGTAGCGAAATTTAAGCTTATCTACACTAAAATGTATATTTCATATTTATAAGTGAATTTGGATTTTATTGAGAGAGATTTTAAAATTCTCAAAACATATCAAACATCTGAAAGTTTTCCATAC
>DATHVH010000102.1:0-15437 GCA_035461405.1 Anditalea sp. | reverse complement strand
CTACCTCTTGAATAAGGTCAGATAAATCTTCCAGATACAGCGTGGCGAGATGTCTTGCCTTGTCCTGTATCCCCATAGTCCCAAAGGCCCAGTCCAGATCCTCCAGCTGTTCGAACCTCTTCGCCTGTGGCAAAAAATCTTCATCGCAGATGTTATACGCCAAAGTTGGATTTCGGTACTGTAGAAACTGCATCACAGGATCTATGGTATTGATGTAATCTTTTTGTAACCTGACTATCCGTTGGCTGTTTTTAGAACTGTTTTTAATCTGTTGATTAATAATACTTTGAAAGAGATCAGTTAAACCTTTTCGGGAGAACAGATCTAGGATAACCTCTATACCCAAATCAGCCTGGTCGGAAGAAATATTAAGGGTGTTGATAAATCCTTTCAGGTACGCGGTAGCAGGATAGGGGGTATTGAGCTGGGTAAAGGGGGGAGTAAGAAGGAGGATATGCTGGTTCACGAAATTTTATCTTTGCACAAATTTCGCCAAGGTTTATCCATTATCCAAATGGAGGGTAACTCCAATTACTCAAATAACAATTATTAAGATAAATAAGTCATCTAAAGCATGTCATTATCAAATATTTATCCACAATCATAAAGAAAAAAAGTGATATCCGGCATCCACTTACATGGTTTTGTGGTCAAACTCGGTGGACAGTCGACTGTCGACTACGCCTCGGCGCACCAGTGTCGACTCATCACCAATCATCTGTATCCACATCAGCATCAGGCCTTTCTGTGATTTTATCCACAAATTGATCAAAGAGTACTTCTCCGGCATCAGGGGATTTTAATTCCCCTTTCATCAGGAATTCATTTACTTCCAAGAGGGCTTCATAAGTTGGATTCTGGACATGCTTGGGTATTTTCAGTATCCTGGGGTCACTTTTGTCAAAAGGGGTTTCTGTTTTGGATCCGAAAAGATAGGGGATGAGGGTGGTGGAACAGCTGATCCCTATTCTGTCAATCCTGTGCACGGAAAAATATTCCTGCATTCTAGTGTTAATATCTTCAAAAAACTCAAGGGTTTCCGCTAACCTCACACGTGAACCTGCACGGCTTTTACCCTTGGTTTTGAGGTGCTTGATCTGGCTGGTGCCCTGTTTCTTCCTTACCATATAAGCCCGGAACACTTTATGGTCCAGATTAACCCCTCCCTCAAAATATCCTATAGCGGCTATGCCCGATCTGATCATCAGCAACATGTAGTTGACATCTCCTTCACCCAGATATTTGCCATTGGGATCGAGTTCAAAGGTGATCGGTAGCCTGAGTTGAAGTACTGATTCCTGACCTTCATAGATCACCCATTGATTTTTCTCTGATATAAAAGCCTTATCAAAATCACCATTTTCAAGGTAATCCAAAAGAACCAAACTTTGGTCATTGCTTATAATCCTATGTTTCATTTAATACGTCATTTTTTTACCACAACTTTTCCCAAGAACGAAGTGAATCGGGAGAATTTAAAAGAGTTGAGCACTGAGTTTCACAGAGTATTTTTTATTATTCATCCAATGCATAAACTTAAATGGAGGATATAAGTAGAGATTTTAAGAATGAAAGATTTCTGATATCTAATATTTATTTTAAAATCCTCGGTTACCTCTGTGTAATACATTGCTAACGCTGTGGTTTAAAAACCTGTTTAAAAAAGATATCAATGGAAAGCTTATATTTGTAAAACTACACCAGAAAAAATAGTAATGGATAATAATATAGAGAATCTGTTTGCCAAAATGTGTGACAAGCAGGAAGAGGAAGCCTTCAAGTATGCCGATAAACTGGCAGAAATAGGAGGGGAGGAAGTCCTGAATAAACTTATCGAGCTGGTTAAAAGCGAGGATATAGAATGTGTTCACCTGGCGGCCAGGGCCCTTGCCAAAATAGAGGACAACCAGTCTGCCCTGGAAACTATCATGGATGCCATCCACGATAGCGGCAATCGCCACCAGAACGGGGCATTGGTGCAGGCCTTGGAAGGCTTTGACCTAAGTTCAAGCTTTGTGGATCTCTTCCGGATCTATCTTTTCGGCAATTTTAAATCTTCTCTGTTGGCTAAGGAATATCTGGATTATGTAGAATTTGATATTACTCCGAGGGTCATCAAAAAAGCTGAAAAGCACTGGAACCACTTTATCAATAACAGCAAACATGATGAAGAATTTGAGATCAAGAAAGCAGAAGTAGAGGAGATGCTCTCCGAAATGAAGGCAATGTTTGAAGAGTAAATTGAAAAGGTGTGAATAATTAAAACTTATTTATGGCTTTTCATCTTTGGGATCATTAAATTAGGTAAGCGTTTCACTAAACATCTTTCGGTTATGAAAACATGCATGATTTTTATCTTTGCCATTTTGATGATAAGCCAAGGCTTTGCTCAAAATAAGGTTCCCGCTAAGGATGTCCAGATCAAAACTGCTCTGATGGCCGCCCCCGAGCAGTTTAAAGAAGGTGCTATGGTCTATGGGTACGATAATCAGGGTGAATGGACTGTCCTTAGAAAAGGCACCAATGACATGATATGCATTACAGATGATCCCACCTCGGCAGGACTGAACGTCTCCTGCTACCATAAAGACCTCGATACTTTTATGGAAAGAGGCCGTGAACTCAAAAAAGAGGGTAAGTCCTTTAAAGAAATTTTTGATACCAGAGAAGAAGAAGTAAAGGCGGGTAAACTGAAAATGCCCAAAGATGGTGTGACTCTATTTGTATATTCAGCCGATGAGGAAGATTATAATTCATCTACAGGAGAGGTAAAGAATGGTCATTTCAGATATGTGGTTTACATTCCTTTCGCCACAGTAGAAAGCACCGGATTGCCACTCAGCCCTGAAGCACCTGGCATGCCTTGGATTATGGATCCCGGCACCCACCGGGCCCATATCATGATCACCCCGCCGAAACCTGAGAAATGAAATATAAAAGGAATTTAATCTCCATAGAGATTAAATTCCTTTTTTACATCATAACTACTTTGTTTATCTCAAATTTAAACAATGAGCAACCCGTGCGAATAAAAGTTTACCTACTTCATTTTTTTATAATCCTCTTCCCTTTCTTCTCCCACGGACAGATTATCAATACCTCAATTGCTGGTGGCAATATACCAACAGTACAACGATACCAAGTTCATGATTTTATATTTAGAAATACTGCTGAAAATACCATTAATCCTTTCGATGTGGTCTTTGGAGCAATATATACAGGGCCCAGCGGTGAAAAATTAAAAGTTCCGGGTTTTTATAATGGTGACGAAGAATGGGTATCCAGGTTTTCGGCTACTGAGGTGGGCACCTGGACCTTTGAAACATATGCATCACTGGCAACACTCAGTGGGCATAAGGGCAGCATAGAGATCACTAAAAACTCTTTGCCTAATCAAAAAGGAGCTGTGGTATTGGATCCTGAAAATCCGCAGGCTTTCGTTTACGGGAATGGATCGCCCTATTTTCTATTGGCCTACGAACTTGACTGGCTATTTGCCTTAGACTATGGGAATGCATCTGGACTTCCCCGTACGGATAAAATCTTGGATGAAGTAGCTTCCAATGGCTTCAATCATATAGTGATGAATGTCTATGCCTATGATGTGGCATGGAGGATAGCTGATAATGTTCCTGATGAATACTTTTTTGGCAGACCCGAATACGGTATTTTTCATGGAGGAAATGAAAATCCAGACTTCAGCCAACTTAATCTAACTTTATTTCAACATTTGGACCGAGTTATTGATGCTATGAAGCAGAAGGGTCTGGATGCGCATCTGATGATCTATGTCTGGAACAAAATGGTCAACTGGCCTGAAATGTATAGTAAGGCAGATAACATGTATTTTGATTATGTCATAGACCGGTACCAGGCCTTCAGCAATGTCATCTGGGACATATCCAAAGAGGCCCTGGATTATGGTCGTTGCGACATCCCTTATCTCCATGAGCGCATCAGTAGGGTAAGGGGAAGAGATGCCTTTAAAAGATTGCTTACCGTACATGATTATGAATATAATTCAAGGCATGAGGATAAAGTTGACTTTATTTCTATCCAGAGCTGGCGGCCCAATCTGTATAGCCTTATGCTCCAGGGAAGGCAGTTTCATATCAAACCTGTAGTCAATATCGAAACATGGCGGGTATGAGACCGGCCCTTATCTCTCCTTTCTTGGCAATTACACCAATCCAGAAACCCTTCTTGAACGTACATATGAATGTGTGTTTGCCGGAGTCTATGGATCCTATTATTGGCAGAATACAGCATGGAATATTGTTATATGGGATGCTTTGGATGAAAATCATGATTTCGATAAACCCCGGTATGATTACTATCAACATCTCTCAGAACTTTTTAAGAGGTTTGAATATAATAATTTCAAACCCTCTATACCCAAGCTTACCACTAATGATAAAGGGGGTAATGATAATCTGGCCACTAATGGATATGGGATGTATGATGGAAATGGCAACTATCTGATGCTGATACCAAAGGAAACCGAAAGAACCAATATCATCATACCTAAACCTGAAAGCGGAAAATTAAAGGTAACCTGGATGAATCCATTTACCGGAGAATATCAGGAAAAAGGAGCATTGGACTGGAATGGCTGGATGGAAATGATCAGCCCATGGCAATACCAAATGAGTGTATTGATCATCGAAGGTCTGTAACCTTTCATTTCCTTCTTACATACTGTAAACAAAAAGTCTATCTTTAGACGGGTAATGACATAGAAGCCCACTTTAATATTGTCCGGATACTTCTAGGAAAAATAAAGTATAGCAGTTATTATTTGGGGTTTGATTCGAAAAAAGAAAATAAAAAAATCGATGCTCTTATTAGAACATCGATTTATAAAAATTAATCAACTTGATTTTTTCTTTTCTTCTTGCTTAGCTTTTTTGGCCATCCTTTTCTCCTTTAAATTTTTGGCGGGCTCTTTTTTGCCTTCTTTCTGGACACTTTTCTCCTTTGACATACAGTTATTGATTTAGGTATAATTTGATAATAAGACTTTTATAACTCTAAAAACCTAATTAAACTTCTCTAAACTTAAGAGAATAGATCAAATCTTAGTGAAATTTAATCAACAAAAACGATAAAATTTTAAATCACCTAAAAAAAATTTTTATCATTTTTTGTAACCGTAAAGGCTAATAAGTAGCCGTTATTATATATTTTTAGAATATGAATGAACCAACTCAACCTAATAATCCCCTTCACGGAATTACTTTAGAAACTATCATAAAAGAACTGGTGGGAAATTATGGCTGGAAGGAACTGGGACAGCGGATCGATATCCGATGCTTCAATGAAAATCCAAGCGTAAAGTCCAGCCTGACCTTTCTTCGCAAGACCCCTTGGGCAAGGGAAAAGGTGGAAGCGCTATATTTGAAAATGGTGAAGAG
Source organism: Anditalea sp. (assembly GCA_035461405.1). Lineage (GTDB taxonomy): Bacteria > Bacteroidota > Bacteroidia > Cytophagales > Cyclobacteriaceae > Anditalea. The sequence continues at coordinate 10,023 of DATHVH010000102.1, read as the reverse complement.
CAGGTGATGTTGGAAGTCGGATGACAGATGATAGGTTGTATGAGGGTTTTTTGTCAGAAGTAAAAAGTAAGAACTATAAAGTTATACTAGGCCTAACTTCAAAACCTACTGTTATTAGCTAATTGCTTTAGATTAGCATCTCTTATTTCTTGTATCATCCACTGATCCTAATAGATTAAATGTACATAGAAATTATTAACCATTGCTTATTGATCCTGAGGGGATCATGTGTTTATAGCAATAACGCAAAAGTTGTACACCCATGCTGAAGGGACCGATGTGATGCTATGCAACCCACTTCTACGATGTGCGACCGATTCAGGGTCGAGAGCAATATTAACTTTTTGATTTCTATAAACATTCGATACCTTCAGCGTAGTTTGTAAATATTAAATGAATTACAACTTTTTGATTCTTAAGGATCCAACAGTTTTATGTGCCGGCTCTGCAGAGATAATTATTCGCTACCCTTGAATGGAACAAATGTACGAGCAAAGATGTAACCATTTCTTATTGATCCTGAAGGGATCATATGTCTATAGCAATTATATATAAATTGTCCACCGATCCTGAAGGGATCGCATGTGATGATGTTAATTTGACTGATTCTACTAAAAACTGCCTATCCACCAAAAAAATACCTTATACCGAATATAACAGGACATAAAAAAACCCTATCTGGTAGGGTTAAAAATTAATCATTATCGCTGTTTCTGCGTGATTCGCTGTCTCTGTTTGGACGGCTTTCTCTGGATTCTCTGTTTTCTCTCGAATCTCTATCTCTAGAAGTATTGCTCCCTTCTCTTGACGCTGGAGCTGGTCTAGGAGTGCTTCTTGGAGTTCTCTCGTCTCCTTTAACATGTGGCTCCCTTCTAGGTGATTTCGATTTATCGTCTTTGGAGGCCGGCTTAGGTTCTTCGGGTGGAGTATCTGAGATATTCCCAAACTCATCGACATAGGCTATCATGTCTTCCAATTTACCGCTGGATTCCTGGCCTTTTCTTTCGAGGCGGTTTTCAAATTTTTCCTTCCTCTTTTTAGCTTTTTTATCTGCTTTTTGTTTTTTTATAAAACTGTTGTTCGATCTTCCCATATAGGTGGTTTTAGTTATACATCCTCAAGATATTCAGAGCTGTGACATTAAATCTAAATGATGATATAATAGATAAGAGGCTAGTATTCACCTCTCTACATACAACATTCAAAAAATAGAATCTAAGGGGACAATAGAGAATTTCCAGAAAGAAATACCTTGATTTTTTTTACAATGACAAATGTCGCTAAAAAAGGGATAAATAACTAATTATAATAGGACTATTTCAGGTCTAAAAGAAGGAAATGACTTCATATTTTCAAAATAATCGTTAACATATGTTATTTCCTATAATTTTTAATTTTGCGAAACATCTTTCATTATTAAAATTATTTTCTCTTTACACCCCTTACAGCCACCGCTTGCAGGGGATCATCCGGCCACGAGTGCTTTGGATATCTCCGCTTCAGTTCCTTTTTTACCTCAAAATAGGTGTTTTTCCAGAAGCTCTTTAAATCGGAGGTGACCTGCACCGGCTTAAATCCCGGTGACAATAGGTGCATCACCATGCCTGTTTTTCCACCATTTACTTTTGGCGTATCCAACATGCCGAAAACTTCCTGAAGCCTGACTGCAAGTACCGGTTTTTCGCCATCAGGCATATAGTTAACCATTATATGGGAATCACTGGGCACTTCTATTTTGGCAGGTGCCAGTTCGTTTAGAAGTGTCTGCTGCTCATAGGTCAGCATATTACTGAGGATGGTAAATAAATCCAGCTTTTTGAGATCATCCGCAGATTTCACCCCCCTGAGGTAGGGGGATAGCCATTGATCGTTTGTCTGTAGGAGAGAGGCGGTGCTGACATCTGGCCAGCCATCTTCCGGATTCCATAACCTTAAACTGTTGACCCTGTTTTGCCATTGCTCCACCTTTTCATTGAAGTTCAATAAATGTGATCCCTCCATTTTAATCGCTTGGCTGATAGCGAATACTTTTTGGGATTCGTCTGGAGCTGGTAAGGGCTTAGATTGAAGAATGATTCCGCCTATTCTCAATTCCCTTTTGGCTATAAGCCCACCTTTTTTGGTATCCCAGTTGATGGTGTCTTTTTCTTTTACCATAGGGGCGAGGTCTTTTGGATTGATAGGAGCCGCAAGGAAAATCTTGCCCATCCCATCTCTGGCATCAACGTGTGCTACTGCTAGCCATGGCTCATGAGCTAGATCATCCTTATGTCCGATCATGGCTAGTTTTCCATTGGATAGCTGATACTGAGCATTGTTTCCTGGTCTTGCACAGGCTATCCGCTCGGGATAGGCATAGGCCAGTAAAACTCCCGTCTCATATACATCAAAAAAAGAATTATCTTCTTCGATCCCAAAAATCTTGCGATAGCTGGCAGCTACTGTTTCTATCTTTCTGAATCTTCCATGGACATTTTTGGCTTTTCTTAACCTCCTTAGCTCTTCTATACGGATATTTAAATCCACTCCGGCACCTTTGTCCATAGGATCCTTTTCTTCTAATATACCCGCTATATCAGTAGCTAGGTGTAAGTTGCCCTGTTCCTGAGACCTTATCAACATATGGGCTATCCTTGGATGACAGGCGAGCTGGTGGATCTGCCGGCCGTGAGTGGTAAGCTTACCATCTTCCATAGCTTCGAGATTATGTAATATTTCTTCTGCCTGAGATAAAGCGCCCTGAGAAGGAGGATTTAACCAGGTCATCTCTGCTACATTTTGAATGCCCCACTTGGCCATATCCAATACCAAGGGTGCAAGGTCCGCTTCCAGTATTTCGGGAGTTCTGAATGGAGCGAGTTTCTCTTGGGTAGCCCTGGTCCATAGCCTGAAACAAACTCCAGGTCCAAGTCTTCCTGCACGTCCAGCACGCTGGTCCGCCGCATCTTTCGTAATCTGGATCGTCTCCAGCCGGGTAAGGCCTGACTTTGGGTCAAATTTTGAGGTCCGTCCATATCCACAGTCAACAACTATGGTGATGCCTTCTATAGTCAAACTTGTTTCTGCTATGCTGGTAGCCAGGACAACCTTTCTTTTGGTCTTATGTGGTAGGATAGCCTGCTGTTGCTTCTGAAAAGATAACTGACCGTATAAGGTATTTATGGAGAATTGGGGTAAGGCAGTTCTTAGTATCTTTTCGCATTGGAGAATCTCTCCCTGTCCTGGAAAAAATGCCAAGATATCTCCTTCAATTGATTGTACTGCATTTATAATGGCTCTACTAGCAGCTTCCGGGATCATAAAAGGATCTGTATCTTCCAAATATTTTATCTCTACCGGATATTGCTTCCCTTTACTCTCTACGATATCTGCCTCTAACAATGAACTCAACTGTGGCATATCCAAAGTGGCTGACATGACCAGTATCCTAAGGTCAGGCCTTAGTATCTGCTGGGTTTCTCTACAGAGGGCCATGGCCACATCGGCGTGGATATTCCGCTCATGAAACTCATCGAATATTACCAGGCCAATATCCGTAAGGGCATTATCACTATGCAGCATGCGGGTAAGTATCCCTTCTGTCAGCACTGTGATTTTGGTATTGGCGGAAGTCCTGTTTTCAAACCTGATCATATAGCCTATCTGCTGTCCGATAGGATCATTCAGCAGTTGCGACATCCTCATGGCTATTGACTTGGTGGCCAATCGTCTGGGTTCCAGCATCAATATCTTTTTCCCTTTCAGCCAGCTTTCTTCCATCAGGGCCAGGGGTAGGAGGGTACTTTTACCTGCTCCGGTGGGTGCTTTAAGGATAAGGGTATTGGCATTGGCCAGTTTCGCCTTTACTTCAGCGACTACTTCTACTATAGGAAGATCAAATTTAGTGTGATCGAAAGTCAAAATCAGGGAGGGATTATTTTTAATGGTGCTAAATTAACGATTCTTTTCTGGAAAGCCATAAATGAAAAGAGCCGCCTATTTGAGGTAGGCGACTCCAGATCGTTGATTTAGTTTGTGTTACTTGCTTATGGACATTGGAATCTGCATTTGATCCCAATACATAATTACTTTATTATCTTTGACTTCGTAAGAAAGCCTTTCGTTCATTTTGTCAGATTTTCTGGGAGTGACCTTTACTCTCAGTTCATCTTGGGCTTCATCATACTGTGTTCCCCATTGCCCTGTTTGTTTGTTGAAGATCATGGTCCATTCGCCTTTCGTAGGAATAGCAAAAAGACTGTACTTACCAGCCTTTAATTCTTTCCCTTCCACTTTGATATCTTTATCTGTTTCAAAAATAGTTGCCTCATTAGCACCTGCTCTCCATACTTTATCATAAGGCACCAATCCACCCCATACCTCTCTACCTTTTACGGCGGGACTGCTGTAGGCAATCTTGATATTGGCATCTCCAACTTTCCCATCTGTAGTTCTAGCCGGACTTGGTTTTTCCTGTTCGATTAGGGTAGTAGGGGAATAGTACCCACGGATAGAGGTTTCAAATTTTTGATAAGTAGGTTTCTCCGAAGCAAAGTCGATTTTCGAAGATGGTACTGGATGTCCAATTTTTACATTATCTATTTGGGCATCAACTCCAAATGAAATCAAAACCATTACAAAGGCTAAGGAGAAAAATTGTAGTTTATGATGTTTCATATAATATTTATTTGAGGTTTATAATTGTGTTGATGTAATATACTCATTTTTAAATCAATATAACGTATATCTGAGTTGTCTATTTTATAGATTTATTAGGTATGGTCATCAATAGTTATTTTAATCAAAAAAACCACAACTCATAATAAGAAGTGGTTTTATGATGATGTGGTGATTTGTCCTATTCTACCCTGATAAAACCTTTTCCCTGATCCCATCTTACCTCAATACCATCAGATTTAACTTCATAGACCAGTCTTTCCTCAAATTGACTGCTTTGCTGTGGAGAAACGTTTACTCTTAAAGCATCCTGACTTTCATCGTACTGAGTGCCCCATTGACCTGTGGTTTTATTAAATATAACAATGGATTCAGATTCACCTGGAATGATAAAGAAACTGTATTTTCCTGCCGCCAAAGCCTGGCCTTCCACTTTTACATCCTCACTGAATTCTACAGTGGTAGCCTCATTGGCACCTGCTCTCCAGACTTTTCCCATAGGAACCAAATCCCCCCATATAGTTCTACCTTTTACCGCAGGACTGCTATAGTTGATCGTTACCTGGGTTCCATTGATCGTGCCTTCTGCAGTACGGGCCGGACTGGCCTTTTCTCCCTGGGCCTTAGCCGCTACAGAAATCACTGTTAAAAAAGCCATAAACATTCCTAATCTTAGCAAATTTGATCTTTTCATATAGGTTATTTAATTGAGTTTTGGTTGAATATGTGATGCGGGATGGCCGATGATGGATGCCGGAAGTAAGTTAACGGCAGATGCCTTAGTTTTTCTCATCTGTGGACAGTCTACCGTCGTTTGTGGATATTTTGACTTGTTTCTCCTAAATCTTCACCCACGCCTGCTTTCTATGGCTATCCACTATCCTTTCACAGATCAGCAGCTCACGAAGTCCATCAGCGAAGGTAGGGAATAGAGGAGATTCAGGCATTTTGCCCTCCTTGATTGACTGATATACTTCTTTAAACATCTGTTTAGAGGTATCAGGAAACCCTTCGTTGTGTCCGCCCGGGAAACTGATGATGCTGGCTGCTTCGGGATGAAATAGGGAAGGATCTTTCATGAGTTGTGCGTTGGCGGTTTCTCTTTTGCCTATCCACAATTCATTTGGCCTTTCAGAGTTCCATTCCAGGTTGGCTTTGGATCCCGATATTTCTATGTTCAGTCTGTTTTTTCTCCCTGCGGATATCTGGCTTACAGTGACAGAACCTTTTTGACCGTTGGTAAAGCGAAGCAAAACACTTGCATGATCTTCAGTATTAATCTGAACTTCTTCATAATCTGAAGCTTCCAACATTTTACCTGTAAACGTTTCTATGGCCTTTTTTGGCTTCAAGCGGGTTTTATGCACAGTGGAAAAGTCAGCCATCACTTCAGAAATTTGGAGCCCTGTGACATATTCTGTGATATCCAAGAGATGCGAACCAATGTCTGCAATCGCCCTGGAATCTCCTGATTTATCCGGCTCAAGTCTCCAGTTGTAATCCGTTTGTAAAAAAAGCCAATCCTGTAAATATGAACCCATAACAGTATAGATATCACCGAGTTCACCTTTTTCCCTTAAAGTTTTCATCTGTCGTACCATCGGATAATAGCGCAGATTAAAATGTACGGCATTTACTAGACCCTTTTCTTTAGCCAGCTTAACCAGTTCTTCAGCTTCTTCTATTTTAGTAGCTAGCGGCTTTTCACAGATCACATGTTTGCCTGCTTCCAGCACAGCTTTAGCCTGAGGGAAATGGAGGAAGTTTGGCGTACAGATATGCACTACATCAATCTCTTCCTGCTTCAACATTTCCTCAAATGTATAAGCATTGGGTATGCCCAGTAGAATGGCTTTTTCCTTAGCTAGTTCAAGGGTCACTTCACAGAGGGCATCCACTTCCACATTGGGAATTCTCCTGATGGCTTCGATATGGGCAGGCCCTATAAATCCGGTACCGACAATGGCAACTTTTATTTTGTTCATAATTTTGAATAAAATAGGTTTGATGGTTTAAAATTTTAGATAAAAGCTAATTTACGGATATATGATTAGCGTCAAAAATATTTTTGAAAAACAAATTTACCGATGTCGGATGACCGATGTTGAATGAGACATGGGAAGTTAATATAGGACGTGTATGTCATCATTCATTATTCGTTATGGGTTATTCGAGCTATTCAATGGAAAACAATTTCTAATGTTAAAATGATGATTATCTAATAATGAAAATTGTGTCATGTAAAATAAGGACATATCACCGGTAGTCAGTTGATCGATAATAAATTATATTAGCACCATGTAGACCTAAACTTGTGTTTTCATCTTCCACTCATAATGCTTATTCGCTTTTGATCAAATATTTGGAAGTATGCGGGTATGCATGATTAAAAATTAGTAACTTATCAGTTTAATTAACTTTAATACAGAAATAATGGCCAATTTCAATCTGCGAGTCAACGGAAAAAAATATGAGGTTGAAGTAGAGGAAGACACACCTCTTCTTTGGGTTCTGAGAGATCATCTCGGTCTGGTGGGCACTAAGTATTCCTGTGGAATAGCCCAATGTGGTGCCTGCATGGTCCATATAAATGGTGAGCCTGTAATATCCTGTGTGATGCCGGTATCCAATATCGGTGCGGACGAGGTCACCACTATAGAGGGGCTTTCTCCGAATGGCGACCATCCTGTCCAAAAGGCTTGGGATGAAGTGGATGTGGCCCAGTGCGGATACTGCCAGGCAGGTCAGATAATGAGTGCAGCTGCACTTCTTGAAAAAAACCCAACTCCATCCGTACAGGAAATAGAGAATGGGATGAACCGAAATATTTGTCGATGTGGCACTTATCATAAAATCCGTGAAGCGGTGGCACTAGCATCAAAAAATAAATAATCATGGCCAATCTAAGCAAAACAAGTAGGAGAGATTTCCTCAAAATAGCAGCCACTGCGGGAGGAGGACTTTTTATAGGTTTCTCATGGTCCAGCTGTGACTCGCCTAAGATGAAGGTGCTGACCAATGAAGAGGTACTTGCCCAGTCGAAACAGTTCAATAGTTTCTTATCCATAGCCCCATCAGGGGATATTATCATTTATTCTCCAAACCCCGAACTTGGACAGAATATCAAGACTTCCTTTCCGATGGTGGTAGCCGAAGAGCTGGATGCCGACTGGACACGTGTACGGGTGGTACAGGCCAATCTTGATACTGAAAACTTTGAAAGACAGGTCACCGGTGGGAGTGGGGCAATGCCACATTCTTGGGAAAGACTGCGCAAGGCAGGAGCCACCGCTAAATACCTTTTGGTAGCCGCCGCCGCTCAGAGACTTGATGTAGATGCCAATACGTTGACTACATCCAATGGCGTAGTTACACATAAGGACAGTGGGAAAACAATCAACTATGGTGATCTGGTAGAAGATGCTTCACAAATGGATGCCCCCGAAGAAGTGGTGCTTAAGCAGTCCAAAGACTTTAAACTTATTGGCACTCCTGTAAAAAATGTGGATAACCCATCTATGTTTACAGGCAAACCATTATATGGTCTGGACTTTTACCGCGATGGAATGCTCAATGCCATGATCCAGCGGGCCCCGTTTGGCATGAAGATCCAATCTGTAGATGACTCCGAGGCCAGGGCAGTAAAAGGGGTGGAAGATGTAGTGGTCTTTAATAATAATGTAGCAGTAGTAGGAAAAACTACCTGGCCGCTGATGAAAGCTAAAAAGCTCTTAAAGATAACGTATGAGCCGGATGGATTAGTGGAAAGCACGCTGGATCATGACAGGTTATTCAAAGAAATGCTGGAAAGCAAAGAAGCCACTTCTATGAGAAAAGATGGAGATGTGGATAAGGCCTTCAGAAATGCTGCTCAAATAGTCACAAGTGAATATCAGTGTCCATTCCTTTCGCATTCGCCTATGGAGCCAATGAATTTCTTTGCCCATGTCAAAAGCGGATCAGCAGAATTAGTAGGACCCACGCAGACTCCCGAAAGAGCTAGAGTGGAAACTGCAAAACTGCTGGGGATAGAACCTGAAAACGTAACGGTGCAAATCACCAGGTTGGGAGGCGGCTTTGGGCGTAGGCTAGCGGCTGATTTCGTATTAGAAGCAGTCGAATTGTCCAGAATGCTTGATGCGCCGGTGAAACTCACGTGGAGCAGGGAAGATGATATGACAGGTGGTGCGTATAGGCCTGCGGTAAGATACAAGTTCCAAGCCGCGCTCGATGAGCAAGGCAACATGACCGGATATAAATTGAGAGGGGCAGGGATTAATGCCGGCAACTCTACCCGTCAGGATAATTTTCCATCAGGATGTGTGGATAATCTCCTGATCGACACCATAGATCATAAATCACCTATCACTACAAATCCCTGGAGAGCACCGATCACAAATTTCCTTGCCTATGCAGAACAAGCATTTCTGGACGAAGTTGCCTACACAGCTGGTAAAGACCCTGTACAGTTTAGGCTGGATCTATTAAACAGAGGTAAAAGATCTCCTGTAGGGGAAGTGAAATATGACATAGACAGAATGATCGGCGTCATTGAAATGGCTGCCGACAAATCAAACTGGGGCAAAAACTCAAATGTAAAACAGGGCTTTAGTGTATATTTTTCCCATAGATCCTATGTGGCACAAGTAGCAGATATAGAAATGGAAAACAATGAGCCGGTATTAAAAAAGATAACGGCCGTCACTGACTGTGGCATAGTGGTAAACCCAACCGGGGCCAATCATCAAGTAAGAGGTGGTATAGTGGACGGTATGGGACATGCCATGTTTGGCAACCTTACATTTGAGAACGGTATAGCCAAACAGAAAAATTTTGATACTTACCGATTGATAAGGATGAAAGAGGTTCCTGAAATAGATGTTCACTATGTGGATAACGGCATTGATCCAACAGGTCTGGGTGAACCGGCATTGCCACCAACCGGTGGGGCAATAGCCAATGCTATCTTCCAGGCCACTGGAAAAAGGCTGAGGAGCCAGCCTTTCATTGAGCAGATGGAATTCCCCGATACTAAGATGCGGATCAGTAGGTCTTAGGTTGTCTTTGAAAATTGGTAAGAAGTGATAAGTAAGAAGTATGAAGGTAAAAAGTACGACTATACTACCCTACAATTTCAAATACCTTTAAAGACGAGCCTTCCCTATATTTGGGGAAGGCTTTTTAATTTATTTTTTTAAAAAAAATGATAAGTATCTAAAAACGTTAACCGTTAGAATCATTACAGTAGCGATAGGGATTGTTACTGTCTTCCGTCTTCTGTCTCATTACCCTAGAAATACAGACTAATAGTACCATTTTGTATGAAACAATAAACTAAATTTCATCCTGACCACGTTCGGGCCAATA
>DATHVH010000101.1:0-26416 GCA_035461405.1 Anditalea sp. | reverse complement strand
CGCTATTTTGATATTTCAAGATGTAGTGATCGTGCCTCTAATGCTTTTTACTCCCATGCTGGCAGGGGAGTCAGAAAACATAGCTCTTTCTCTATTATACATGGCTTTAAAGGGCCTGGTGGTAATAGGAATAACTATAATCAGTGCTAAATACCTTATGCCTAATTTACTTTTTCGGGTAGCCAAAACCAGGAATGCAGAGTTGTTTTTACTTTGTATTATAGTGACCTGCTTTGCGGTGGCTTATCTTACCTCCCTACTAGGGCTGTCTCTTGGATTAGGGGCATTTCTTGCTGGACTTATTATCAGCGAATCAGAGTATAGTCACCATGCTACTGGTAAAATAGTACCTTTCAGAGAAATTTTCTTAAGCTTTTTTTTCGTTTCCGTCGGAATGCTTTTCGATGTTACCTTTTTATACAATCATTTCTTTATTATAATAGGTCTGGTACTGTTAACCTTTTTTGTGAAATTCATCATTGCTACCATAGCAGTAAAAGCGATAGGAAGCACATTAGAAGAAGCATTTATTGTAGGTTTTTCTCTCTTTCAAGTTGGGGAATTCTCCCTGCTTTTAGCCAAGGAAGGATATCGATATCAACTACTGGATGATATCACCTATCAGTATTTCCTGGCTATTTCCATCATCACCATGGCAGTTACCCCGTTTATTCTTAATGCAAGGGAAAAACTTGCCTATCGCATATTAGATATGCCACTGCCTAAAACCATCAAAGACAAGATTGAACTGGATAGGCAAAAAGTAGAGCCGGGACTAGAAGTTGACAATGAACTCAGAGACCACCTGGTCATAATAGGCTACGGACTTAATGGAAAAAATTTATCAAGAGCAGCTAAAAGAGCAAATATCCCCTATGCTATCATAGAGATGAACCCAGAAACAGTACGTACTGAAAAAGCAAAAGGTGAACCTATCATCTACGGAGATGCTGCTAATGAATCGGTATTAGAGCATGTAAACGTGCATAAGGCCAGAGTAATAGTAATTGCTATTTCCGACAGTGAAGCTACCAAGGGAATTTTAACTAATATCAGACATTTCACCCAAAATGCCTTTGTGATCGTCCGTACCCGATATGTAAATGAAATAGATGCGAATGTTAAGCTGGGAGCTGATGAAGTCATACCGGAAGAGTTTGAAACGAGTATCGAAATTTTCACAAGAGTACTTGACAAGTACCTAGTACCAAGAGATGAGATAGAAGAATTTACCGAAGATGTCAGGTCTAGAAATTATGAAATGTTTAGGTCCACCACTACTGTCAATAATAAGGAAAGGATTAAATTAGATCTTCCTGACATCAACTTTGTAACTTTAAGAATAGATAAAGACAGTGAGTATGTAGGCGTAAAGTTGATAGATATGAATATCCGGGAAAACGCTGGGATAAATATAGTAGCCATAAGAAGAAAAGGAAGGACCTTTACGGATATTTCAGGTGACACCAAGTTGCGGTTGGGAGATCTGATTTATGTGGTAGGTAAGCCTGCAAGTCTGCAAGAATTTGAGCAGAAGGTCACTTTGTACTAATCTTTTTTTTATTCTTTCATATTCTGTTCAGCGAATATTTCCCTGATCCGCTTTAAGGAATATTGATTAGTCGGGGTATTTATACTTTCTATAATAGACTTCTTCTCTCTGGCGGTAAGTCTCCAGTTGAGTGATGCCCTTTCTATCTCTACCTCCTGCTGCTGTATCATATCGTCTTCAGCATACCCTTCCCTTTGTTCCACAAATCTCCGAGTGGAATATTCAAACTCGATACGCTCAAGATCAACTCCGAGTATCTCATCCATATAATTATAAAGCACCTCGTTGTTTAGGGTTTGGACATTGTCCCAGTTGATATAAATATTTTTCAACGGAGTGACGATCTTTTGGATAAGACTTGGCGGTCTTTTTTTCTCTATTTCGAGAAATTTTTCAGAGTCTCTAATCGCGATTAATACTACTCCGGAAGTATTTTCTCCGATCCATTCCCGGAATACATAAAGATATCTCATGGCATCTTGAATGCCAAAATTGTCAGATAGGCCTGCATCCATTAGTTCCATTTGTGGGTCTGATGGCAGCTGTATATTGGGCGTTATAAAAGGGAAAGTAGCACCCATTCTGAGAGCACTTATAAAGCGTAGATTATCAGCATCCTGTTCTCTAAAAAATCTTCTGAAATCTATAGACTGGCTCTTTTCTCTTAAACCCTCAAACCTTTCCATAGACACCCCCATGTAGCTCATGGAGTGGGGTGATATAATCAGCTTTCGGGCATCATTTATGATCAATGGAGTGATAGCCATCATGGGAATAATCCCCTGCTCTTCAGGGATATAATAATCTTTTAAAGGCTTATCCAGGATGCCATTGGTATTTTGGTTTAATTGAGCTTCGAAGGCATATCCTCTATCTTTCAGATATTTTCTACCATTGTATTCAAAATGCTGGTTTCTGATCAGCATATCGTTGACTAAAAGCGTAAATATGATAGGATTAAGGTTATCCGAAGATATTTGTTTGAGAAAATCTGGAGAGGTGACATCCACATTCTGATCTGAAAGTGACCTAAGGTAGATTTCTCTAAAAAACCCAGCACCTATGACCCCACCTGATGCACCAGATATTAATCTGGCATGTTTGAATATTTGGCCATCTGAAGATATATGGGCTTGCTGTAGCACATTCAGTGTCCATAAAGCTGCCCTCTGACCTCCCCCACTGGTAGCCACCATGATCATTTTGGGCGGTTTATCTTCAGGAAATTGACTTCTCCAATTTTCAAGGATTTCTAGGGTTTTGTTCTTATCCAACTCTACCGTATCTGGATGGAGAATAGAATTGATTTTTTCTGTATCATATCTGGCTGGTGCTGTATCATAATCCAGTCCGAATGCTTTATGAGGACGATTTAATAAAGGTGTCTGCGAAGTCAAATTCAAAAGAATAAAAAATAATATAGCCAAAGTTGTGGCCCAGCTTCTCAACCAAAAACTAATTGCTCCCACAGCCATGGTAAAAATAGCCAGGAGTAAAACGGAACTCATAGCTGCCGGGAACTGAAGGAATTTTTCCTCTCTGAAAAAGCCAAGAAAAAGGATGAAAATCACCAAGATAATTTGAAGCAAAAACAAATTAAGATGGTTTTGATCAAATACCCTGAGCAACTTGTTCCCTTCAAATCTAAATAGATCATTACGGACTTCTCTCAGTTTGAGCTTAGGACTAAGGTAAGTCAGAATTTTATCCCTTCTTTTTTTACGATCCTTATATCTGTTGACTACATTGGCTCTAGGGATGGAGGTTTTGCGAAGCTGCTTGTCCACAGTATCAGCAAAGAGCACAAAAAAATGCTTATTGGTCATACCAAAATAGATAAACAATAAAATATAGGTAAGGATGCTACCCCCTGCAAAACCTAATAAAAATTCAGCTATAATCCAGGGGTTTTCCAGTTCATTGTCCAACTGAAAACGTATTACCGCAAAAATATAAATGATATAAAAAATAAGAGGTATAAGGGCATTGTTAATACAAAATTGCAAGAAAGGTTTGGGTAATATGGCTAGAAATTTAAACTTTGAACCATCTATTATATATACGGTCATGTGAAATGCCATGGTGTATATAGCAAAGCCTATCCCTACCATAAAAAATCCCAACCATGTCACCTCATTAAGATATTCTGGATCTAAAAACAAATATGGAATACCTAATACTTTACCAAAACTTTCCAATACTATAAATGAGAGTAAAACCCAGATTCCTACCAAGGCAATATTTTTGCGCAAATGAAGTAGAAATAACTGGATTGGAAAACTGTAAAAAATCTTATCCCACATAGGCTTATATTTAGAATTCAATTTAACGCAAATAACTTATTCCCCTATAAAAACTATCATAAATTAAGGTAATAATATTTGGCCTTTCTCAAATAGGTATTACCTTAGCCCACCAAAATTTAGACGATAATAGAATGAGAACTTGGTTTTTGTGTAAAGTAAAATACGCGAAGGAAAATGAGCAGGGTCTGCTCAAAAATGTGTCAGAACAGTATTTGGTAGATGCGGTATCCTTTACCGAAGCTGAAGCCAGGATTTACGATATGCTAGGGAGTGTCATCAGAGGTGACTTTCAGGTGACTAACATAAGTAAAAGCAATATAGTGGATGTGTTCTTCTATGAAGATGTGGACATCTGGCATAAATGTAAGATCACATATGTGGTAGCTGATGCTGACAGTGGCAAGGAGAAAAAAGTAACCCAGTATATGCTGGTAACTGCACATAATGTAAAAGAAGCATATGAAAGAATCTATGAAAGTATGAGCAATATGCTGGTGACTTTCAATGTGCCTGATGTGAATGAAAGCCCGATAGTGGAAATATTCCCTTATGAGAAAGAAGATGAGGAATTACTCCCTCCTCCTGGTGCAAACCTTCGGCCGGTCAGCGAAGTCAAAGCAGAGCAGGAAAGAAGAGATCAGGCTAGGTTTGAGCAGGAAAGTGCAAGAGCGGAAGCTAATAAACCTCAGGATGAGGAATTAGAAACCGTAGCTCAGGACGGCGAGGAAGAAGATGAAATTTAAAAAAGTTTAAAAGAAAAAGGGCAGCTATAGGTTGTCCTTTTTCTTTTGCTATCAATTGGGCCGGGGAAGAACTAGATTTTCCTTTCTTAATGCATTTGCAGATAACTTAGCCAGATCTCTAGCAAATGGTCCGCTATTTAATACCGATCCATTTATTTTTCCAGATTGACTCCATACAGGTTTTTGAATATTAAGATCGATGAGGTGGTTTTGAAAGCTTCGCATACTGCTAGTAGAGACTCCTGCTGTCCCACCTCCAATAGTAATCTGCTTATCATCTAAAATAGTAATCAATAAAATGGAATTAACCTGATGATTGGATAAATTATTGGTAAATTCAGCAAAGGTATAATCTCTGTTTACCTCAAATATTGGTTGAAACTCATGTATGAAAGTGGTGGGAAAGTGAAATTTGAAGCTTTTCACAAGCCTTGCCCTAAAGCTGTCATTTCCTAAATTGTTGAATTTGTGTCTTATGAAGCGATCATAAGTATCTTTGTCCAATTCATAAAACCCTTCACCAACATCCTCTACAAAGAGTACTAACAAATCTGTATATTCCTTCTCCACGGGAATCGGATAATACGTATTTACATCTCTCACTTTACAGGAAGACAGTAAAAAAATAAATAGTGGAAAATAAAGATAAACTTTCATCACAAAACAATTGATTTACAATTATCTACGCAATATTTTAAACTTTAGTTATCTATGTATTTGAAAAATAGAAAAAATAATAACTCTCAATTTACTTAGGTAAAGATTAAATTCCACCCTAGGCTAACATTAATGTTTATAAATTTGATTAAAATTTCGGTGAGTGAAAATTTTATTTAAAGGTTGGTAATAATCATACTCTCCATTGATTTTTTATCACAAAACCAATCAGTTCGTCAATAGACACCCCGGATCGCTCACTTGCATCGGCAATATCTTCTCTGCTTACCTGTGCGGCAAAACTTTTGTCTTTTAACCTTTTTTTCACCCCTTTTACTTCCATTCCTTCATATCCATTGGGTCTCATCAGCGAGTAAGCATGGACTAATCCTGATAGCTCATCAAAAGCATATAACATTTTATCCATTTCTGATACAGGCTCCACACCAAAGTATCTAGGACCATGCGAAGCTATAGCCCTAATGATAGTAGGGTCAATATTTCTGGTTTCCAATTCTTCGATAATCTTACTGCAGTGCTGATCAGGCCACTGATCCCAGTCCGCATCATGTAGCAGTCCTGCCAGATACCATTTATGCTGGGTCTCTTCATCATAACCTTTTTGTGCGGCATATGCCTCCATCAGGCTGCCCACTTGTTTCATATGTACAGCCAGCTTATCATTTTTTACCCAATCCGATAAAAGTTGCAAAGCTTCCTGGCGGGTAAGTACATTTCCTATATTGGCTTGATCACCAAAGGTGGTCTTGTTCAATGCATGCGTAGTGGACATAGATAGATAATTATGATTTAAACCAAATCTAAAACCCGCTGGGCAGTTATGCAAATATGAACATGATTTATATGGCAGATGACCGATGAGGGAGGAAAAGGCAGGTTGCAAATTACCAAAATAGATGAGCTGACAAGCCAATTCAAAAATTACGGCTTATAAGCAACCTAAAGCCCCTTAATTCCAATAAGTAAAAAAGGTGAATTACTTGATAGAAATTAAGAAGGAAAAGTGACCTTCTTTTGACCAAGCTAAATACTCATTAGTGCTAACACCTAAAAATATAAGCCCAATCCACTTTCCACTAGCTTCAGCTAGTGGATAAGGTGCAAATAAATGTATTCAGGCTTTAGCCGAATCTTGACGTTTTTTTTTTCGGCTAAGGCCTAATACAGGAAAGATAAACTTGACCCTCCCCTAAAGGAAAGAAAAATGGAATGTAATTGATCTTGATTCTAATCCTGATACCATCTCTGACTGGAGACAAGCTAAATTCTTAATACCTACCTCCTGCAAGAAAGCTTGTTAGCAAGCCATCGTGGATTAGCTAAAACAAAATCGATTTAGTTAATTATCTATTAAAGAATATAATATATTACTATGATCAAAAAGCACTTTCATAATTGAACCATTCTCATTAGATTGTACAAATTTTTCATAATGGCAAATAAGAATTATGTGTATTTCCTCTCTATTGTGGCTGCATTGGGAGGATTTCTATTTGGTTTTGATACAGCGGTCATCTCTGGTGCGGAAAGAGCTATACAAATAAACTGGCAACTCTCGGATTTTTATCATGGTTTGGCTGTGGCTATTGCCTTATACGGTACTGTGCTTGGAGCACTCTTTGGCGGTTTGCCCGCAGATAAATATGGGAGAAAACCAACATTGATCTTTATCGGAGTATTGTATTTTATATCAGCACTCGGATCGGCCATGGCTCCTGAAGTTTATTCATTTATGATCTTTAGATTCATAGGCGGTATAGGTGTAGGGGCTTCATCTGTAGTGGCCCCTATGTATATCAGTGAGATAGCCCCTGCAAAGAACAGGGGTCAATTAGTAGCTCTTTTTCAATTTAATTTAGTTTTTGGGATACTGGTAGCCTACTTGTCCAATTACCTTATTGGTACTGCTAACCTCCAGGATGCTTGGCGATGGATGCTGGGAGTAGAAGCTATTCCAGCAGTAATATACACTATCATGGTATTAAGAGTACCAGAGAGTCCAAGATGGCTGGTGGTAAAGCGGAATGATCTTATACAGGCTCGTGCTATCTTAGACAAGACAGATCCAGGTGCTGCAGAATATATTATACAGTCTACATTCGATGAGAATCAGCTTATTCAAACCAAATCCAGTTTTTTTGACCTATTTAATAGGAAATTTCTCAGTATCACAGGACTAGCGGTGATGATTGCTGTATTCAACCAAGTATCAGGCATTAATGCTATAATATATTTTGCCCCAAGGATTTTTGAACTTGGAGGAATCTCTGCAGAAAATGCGCTCTTCTCTACCATAGGTATAGGTGTAGTAAATCTTATAGGTACCATGTTTGGTTTATTTTTGATCGACAGAATAGGCAGAAAAAAACTTATGCTTATAGGCTCTATAGGATATATAGTTTCCTTGGGTCTTATTAGTTTAAATTTTATGGGGGAGCTAAGACTGGAAGGTCCTTTCTTACCTATATTTGTTTTTATCTTTATAGCCTCACATGCTATAGGTCAGGGAAGTGTAATTTGGGTTTTTATATCTGAAATTTTCCCTAATAAATTGAGGGCAAGCGGACAGTCATTAGGAAGCTTTACCCATTGGATATTAGCTGCGGTCATTGCGAATATCTTCCCATATCTCGCTTCGACTATAGGTCCGGCATATATCTTTGGATTCTTCTGCTTTATGATGATACTGCAATTGCTTTGGGTACTATTTATAATGCCAGAAACTAAGGGTAAATCATTAGAAGAAATAGGTCAAAAACTTAAAGCAGAAACTATATGAGCAGGAAAATAGTGTGTTTCGGTGAAGTGCTTTGGGATCAGTTTGAGAAACTTTCCCTACCAGGAGGAGCTCCTATGAATGTAGCGCTTAATTTAAAGCAACTTGGTTTACAAAGCCAAATGATTTCTAAAGTAGGTGATGACCAACCTGGAAAAGAATTATTGGCCTATTTGAAGAATAGTGGAATTAACCTAGACTTTGTAGGCATCGACAAAGAATTACCTACCGGAAAAGTAATCGTCAATGACAAAGACCACCAAAATGTGAAATACGATATAGTAGCCCCAGTGGCCTGGGACAAGATAGAATGGTCAGTTGATATGCAGGAAGCAGTGGATGATGCAGATGCATTTATCTTTGGTAGTTTAGCTGCTCGTGATCAAATCAGCTGCCGCACTTTACGGAAACTGCTACAAACATCTACCCTGAAAATCTTTGACATTAATCTGCGGGCTCCCCATTATGATATGGAGGAAATAGAAGAGCTTCTTGTCCATACAGACATTTTAAAAGTAAATGAAGAAGAACTGGAAATTATAGCTGATCATCATGAATTTTCTGATGAATTAAAAATAGCCTGCGAAAAGCTAGAAGAAGCATATGAACTTAAAATGATCTGTGTGACCAGAGGAGAAAAAGGCGCAATACTTTATTATGAAGGTGATTTTTATAAGCATAAAGGATTTAAGGTGACTGTAAAAGACACTGTGGGGTCAGGAGACGCCTTTCTGTCTGGTCTTGTATACAGCTATGTAAATGATGGACAACCCGAAGAAATGCTAGCCTTCGCCTGTGGGATGGGAGCTTTTATAGCTACCCATCAAGGTGCCACTACAGCCTATACTATAGCGGATGTTCAGAAATTAATAGAAAGCAAAAATTAAACTTTTATCCTTCTTCCTTCTTTAGCAGACTGAAAAATAGCTTCTACTACTTTGATGTCTTTCAATCCTTCCTCCCCTGGAGCTATCATAGGCTTATTATCTTTGATAGCTTTGGCATCATTATCCATTTGAACTGCTTGCTGACTTTTGACTTCATCAGAAAAAGTGGTACCATCACTGGCTGTTCCTTTTAACCCTCTGTATGACTGGAAGGGCTCCAATCGGAAGTTTCCTTTTTCAGCGGTCACTATTAACCTTCCAAAATTTATCCCAAAACTTGTCACACAATTAGCATAGAGACCATCTGGAAACTCCAGAATGAAATTCATGGTCTCATCCACCTCTGAAAAAATCTCTGGACGTGTAGTGCTTTCATAAGCCATAACAGAAATAGGTTCCTTCTGATAGATATATCGAGCCCCGTTGATACAATAAACACCCATATCGTATGTAGCTCCACCTCCTAATGCTGCATCTAGACGCCAATGGCCTGTTCTGGTATCATGAAAACCAGCCGCAGTCTCTATCATCCTAGGAGCTCCGAATTTCTTATTCTGGGCCATTTCGCGAAACTTTTGGGTGTTTGGCTCATGCTGCATACGATATCCTATGGATAGTCGTACTTTGTTTTTTTCACAAGCGTCTATGATGGATTGACATTCAGCTACAGTCTTGGCCATAGGTTTTTCACACCAGACGTGCTTTCCGGCATTGGCTGCCTTTATAGCATATTCAGCATGCATACCAGATGGGAGTACTACGTATATTACATCAATGTCTGGATTATCAGCTATGGTCTCAAAATTATCATAGTTATAGATGTTCTTTTCCGGTATATCGTATTTTTCCTTCCAAGATTCAGCTTTACTTGGTGTTCCTGTGACAATGCCTGCTAAATAGCAATTATCTGTCATTTGGAGAGCAGGTGCTAGCTGACCTGTACTATATCCACCCAGCCCTACTAAAGCTACACCCAACTTATCCTTATTGTTTGTTTTTCTATTAGATGGCATTAAGAAAGGGAAAGTGGATAAAGACATGGCAGATCCTGTCATTACTGAATTTGTGATAAACTTACGTCGATTCATAGGTTTTAATGGTTTGAGATAAGAATATACATAAAAACAACAAACTTGACACTAATTAATTTAGGAAAATACCCATTATATGACCATAGCCTTATTATTAGAATATTTTTTATATGATGTCACATTAAAAATTTTCAATATGGTAATTTTTTAAATATGGGAAATACGGATAATTTAAGTGTCTATTTCAGGATAAAAAACAAAATAAATTGACTGTATTCCGCTGTCATTTTAATGTTAAAAATATTACTAAAAATCTTTACCTAAAGATACTTTTACCACATTGTTGTAAGTAGGTTGCCCATCATAATGTACGCTGGTAAGACCAAAATCATAGCTGCCCTGAAGGTTAAACCCAAGTGGCAGATTCAGACCTACTCCTACGACTCCACTAAGATCATAATTACGCAAGTTATCCGTATTTGAATAAGAGATATCTCCATTAAAATCCCTGCTTACTAAATAAGAAGCTTGAGGACCTGCAAATATGTTTACCAAAGGAAGTATAGAAAAACGAACCAATACCGGCACATCTATAGCATGAAATCGATCAGTACCTGCTCCTAGTGGAGAAGTATTTACTGAACGAAATCCTTTTTGACTATACTGTATCCCTGGTTCTACAGACCATAATCCTAAAAAACTCATCCTAAAGTATGTACCCGCATGAAATCCCGAAAAAGTTTGAGCTTCCATCCCGGATAAATTCGGATAATTAAGACCACCTCTAATACCTACATCTAAAAATTGGGCTTTGACTTGTTGGTAACTTCCCATTAATAATATGAGTATAAATAAGATCGTAACTTTCTTCATAGCTTTAATAAAAATAAAAAAGCAAGCCCACTAGGGACTTGCTTAAATTGATTATTTAATAATTTAGAAACTATATCCAAGGGACACTTTGAACCCTCTATTATAGATACTTGCATCACTGTCTTTAAATACCGGAGTCAAACCCAGGTCATAACTTGCCTGTAAGTTTAAGCCTATAGGGAGATTATAACCTAAACCAAACACAACACCTGCATCGATGTCATTTACAGCATCAGTTTCCCAGCCTACGACATTTCCTAATATATCACCTTCAAACCTTGATCCCAATAAAATGGAACCTTGTGGTCCGGCAAAGATATTAAAACCTTCTGTAGCATAAAATCTTAAAAGGATAGGCACATCGATATAATTCAATACAGCTCTTGTATTAGCTATATCATTATTCTGAGTTCCTTTAACTGAATAGTAAGCACCTGGCTCTATAGAGAATCTATCCGTCACGAACATATTACCATAGATACCTGCGTGAAAACCTGCTCTATTAGCATAGTCCTGTATATCCGCATCCCCTCCGGTCCAGGTAAAGAAATTTACACCACCTCTAACACCAAATGTAGCACGCTGATCAGCAGCTGGAGTCCTTACTTGTGCATTGGCAGTAACTGATAAAGTTACAATGGCAACAATTGCTAGAATTAATTTTTTCATAGTTTTCATAGTTGGTTAACGATGGACCATATACGAATACCATGCCAATACTTAAAAAATTAAAACAAGGAAGTATTAATTATATGATGTAGAATAAAGCCAAATTGGGTAAGTTATTCTACTCTTTTCTCTATGTAGTTGGAATTCAGGATAGCTAAAGCTCCCATGTATTTCAAGTGAAACCTGATAAGATCTCCAACTTGTTTATTGTCTTTATTTTCCCCTAGGTCAAGGATAAGCATATCGGAACTCGCACCTAAAATTTCAAATTCACCTTTAACTGGTATAAGGTATTTTGGATCTACATCTAAAAGACCAATATCCAAAATTGCTCTATAACTGGACTTGCCATAAAGGGATTCATCTATGTCAGTGATATCCCCCTGAGGATTGGCGGCCAATACTCCGGTGGGAAGAAGCGGTTTTTCCTGCATCTCTATGATTTCGGCAAAGAGTTCAAACACATCCCCCTGCATACCCTCTATAACTTTTTCCTCAAATAAATCCACCCCAAAATATAAGGTCTCCCCTACTCGGAAATGGTTTACCCCTTTTGGTAATTGACTCCTAAGCATAAGGGGAATAGTAACTGAGGTTCCCGCAGAAACCCAAGGTATCTTTTTGTTAAATTTAAGTTCGATAATCTGCTTGTATAGGCAAAGTTGAATCAATTTATCAGTAGATGGCATGACACCATTGAGGCAATTCAAATTTGTGCCTAATCCAATGATATCAATATTGGGCAATTCAAAGATATTGGAATAAAACTCGATCAAGTGATCTCCCATCACTCCTTCCCGCAGATCTCCAGTTTCCACCATGATGATGATTTTATGCTTCCTATTTTGCTTTACCGCCTCTTCGCTAATCCAGCGTATAGTGTCAAGCTCACTATTAAGGCTTACATCGGCATACTTCACCATTTGGGAAATATTTCTTTTAGATGGGGGTTTAATATAAACCGTCTGGACGGTTGGTTCTATTTTTTTTACAGTAGCTAAATTACTGATCCGGGAATCGTGGATTTCTCTCACGCCGAGATTGATCAGTTCTTTGATATACAATTCATTTCCGCAAAGCAGTTTGGAGACTACACCCCATTCCACTTTGTTTGCCTGAAAACTTTCTTTTAGGTAATTAAAATTATTTTCTAGTTTATCCCTGTATAGGTTTAAATAGGCCATTTTATTTTTTTAATCTCATTTCTAAATATTTGTTAGTAAACCCTAGACTTTCATAGAGCTTCTTGGCAGGATTATCGGGCTCCACATGGAGCGCTATGTCACCGGACGCATTTTCTATTGCGGTGGACATTAGCTTCTTCCCTATTCCCTTGCCACGCTGACTATTATCTACAGCTATATATACTAAAATATATTCCGGAATATACCCAGACATCCCCGTTTCGTTTAGCACTACCGTTCCAACTATATTTCCTTCTTCACGTGCTACTACTACAAAGCCGCCCCCACGTCTCTTATCTGGAGTAAGCGCATAGTCCAAGCATTTCATTATATCCTCTTTTGGGTCGCCATACTGATCCAGGTGCTGGAAAAGAAAAGAGGCTATTTCATCTTTTTTGGATAGGTCGGCCTGGTCTGCTGTTGTAATCGTTTCTATATGGATCATATAATTTTAAACTTATTTTGTAATAATATAATTTCGTTTTTTCTGTTTTTTATACCTGCTTACAAGCAAAAATACTGCTAAGGACATACTTACGCCAAATAAATTAGGATCGAGATTAAATGGCAGTGCCCATCCGCCTATAGATAAAAGTACAGTGGTAACTCCCCCTCCTATCATGGAAGCCATAGCTGCTTTGGCATTGGTGCTGCTCCAGAAAAGACCTGCCAATAACGGTACCAACAGGCCCGAAACCATAAAGGCGTAGGAATAGATCATAAGCGTTAGGACATTGGTCATTTGCCATGCGATAAATAATGCTACCACTCCGATCAAAAGTGTGAATAATTGACTTAACCTCATATTTTTCTTATCTGTCTGTCTGTCAAAATACTTCTTAAACAGATCAGTAGTAAGGTTACCTGAAGCCGCCATCAGGCAGGAATCTGCTGTAGAAAGTACAGCAGAAAAATATGCCGACATCATCAATCCCATGATACCCGCCGGCAGTACGGTACTGAGCAGGATCGGAAGACCCATCTCGGGATCGAAATCGTTAATCCCCACTCCTATGAGTTCCTGGTCATACGCCACCCTGGCCAATAGCCCAAGGGAAACTCCCATAAAGGCCATGACGGGCCATTCGAAGAATCCGGCTATAAACCAGGCTTTTTTGGCCGAAGCTTCATCCCTGGAAGCAAATATCCGCTGGTATAGGGTCATACCCACAAACCATATCGGCATGATGGTAATCCCCCAATTTACAAAATCTTGCCATCTGAGATTGGTAAGTGAGAAAAATTCATCCGGTAAAGTGCTCCTGATCCCTTCCCAGCCACATACATGGTAATAAGAAATGGGGAGACCTATAAAGATAAAACCCAATAATAGTATAATCCATTGAATGGTATCGGTATATATAACCGCTTTCAATCCTCCCAGAACAGTATAAACTACCGCTATAGCTCCCATAATAATCAAGGCAATATTTAAATCTAGATCAGGAAATGTACCTGATGCCAGTTTAGCTCCAGCGAGGAGCTGGGAAGAAGTAAATCCTAGATATCCAATGAAACATATAACCCCAGCCACTATTGCGACCTGATTATTATAGAGATATTTAAATATTTGGGGAAAAGTATAAAAGGAAGCAAAGGCAGGGTTGGATTTGACTTTGGGTATGAGGTACACTGCAGCAAGCCATGCTCCCAAGAGCCCGGTAAACAACATCCAGCTGCCTGACAGTCCCATCACAAAACCCAGACCGCCCAGTCCTACAGAAAAGCCTCCCCCTACATCGGTGGCCACCACAGAAAGACCGATGTGCCAGGGCCCAATATTTCTTCCTCCTACGTAGTAATCATCCTGACCACTGTTACTCTTCATGAAGTAATATCCCACACCCAGCATCACCACCATGTAGACGAAGAATATCACCAGATCAATCAATGCCATAACAAAAATAATAATTATCTAAAAGAAAGATTTATATTAATTTTCTAAGTTAGCTGATTATTGCAGGATTTAAAAGAATAGCGTTTTTAATATATTAATATCAACTATGAGAACAATTAATTATTGGATTTATAATATTTTACAATTATAAATGCGATAAGCATTAGTAAGAGTGAAAGCACCTAGCCATAAATATTTATCAATAGATATAACAAATTGAACTGTGGTTATCAAAAAATAAAAGCCAATCCATTAAAATGAATTGGCTTTAAAAGATTTTATTTTTTACTATATACAAATAAACTTAAATCTGCTATACGATAACAACCCCAGTTTCTAAGCAACCCATCATCTCTCAAATACATTCGTTCAATAAATTCTTCGTCACTATCTCTAAACTCTTCAGGGCCAATATTACAACCGTAAATTATGTCTGTACTTACATTAGTATTAAAAATTAGATCCACCTCATACCTAACATTTTCATTACCTTCTATGGTAGGATCAGGCACAGTGAGCGTAAAAGTACCACTTCCATAGTGATCAAATTCCGCACCCACTCTGGATTTGGTGAAAGTCCCATTGGGATGAAAGGTATAAGTTTCTCTTATGGAAAGGTCTTCTCCTGATAATACAGGTGTCCAATGGCCCCTGATTTCTACCAGGTCCCATGTTCCTTCCATGGTCTGTTCTGGAATTTCATCTGGATTACAGCTAGTGCAGATGATCACAGCACTAAAAATTAACAAAAACTGAAATATTCTTTGCATGTGGCAATAGTTTAATTAAAAGTTATGAATATACTACTTATTTAGTATATACGGAACAAATTCTTTTGGTGTCCTGTATCAGAAATTTAATTTTAAGAATCTGTTATAAGATACCATTATCGAAAATTTTCGAGCTAAAACCACACAAAAAAAGCCGGCGTTAACCGGCTCCTTCACTCTCACTTACTGGAAATCAATATTACATATTTTCACTGCTCAATACGGCAGAGAAATACTCTCGGTTCATTCTGGCAATATTGGATAGCTTGATGCCTTTTGGACATTCGGCAGAGCAGGCACCGGTGTTGGTACAGGCTCCAAATCCTTCGGCATCCATCTGTGCTACCATATTCTCCGCCCTTGATTTGCGCTCTACCTGTCCCTGTGGCAATAATGCCAACTGGGAGATTTTAGCTGAGACAAACAACATGGCTGAAGCATTTTTACAAGCTGCAACACATGCGCCACATGATATACAAGTAGCTGAATCAAATGCTTCGTCGGCTACAATCTTTGGAATAGGAATTTCATTGGCATCAGGTACACCACCTGTATTAACCGAAACATATCCACCTGCCTGTATGATCCTGTCAAAAGCAGACCTATCTGTCATCAAATCTTTTAATACAGGAAAACCTTTAGCTCTCCATGGCTCTATCGTGATCACATCTCCATCTGCAAATGATCTCATGTGTAGCTGGCAAGTGGTAGTCTGCTGTGGTCCATGAGGATGTCCATTGATATATAGGGAACAAGCCCCACATATACCTTCTCTACAGTCATGGTCAAAGTGTACTGGATCTTCACCTTTAGATGATAGCTGCTCATTCAGAACATCCAACATTTCGAGAAATGACATATCCTTGGAAATACCTGATACTTTATAGTCTACAAAACCACCTTTATCTTTGTGGTTTCTTTGTCTCCAAACTTTTAATGTTAAATTCATCATTTTTTAATTTCTTTTTGATGATTAATTACTTGTAACTTCTTTGAGTCAATTTCACATTTTCGAACTTAAGCTCTTCTTTTACAAGCTCTGATTCTACACCCTCTCCGGAATATTTCCAGGCGGCTACATATGCGAAGTTATCATCATCACGAAGTGCTTCACCTTCAGGTGTCTGGTATTCCTCCCTGAAGTGTCCGCCACAAGATTCATTTCTATTTAATGCATCATCCACCATCAACTCTCCGAGTTCGATGAAATCCGCCACTCTATGCGCTTTCTCTAAAGACATATTCAGCTCATCATGAGTACCCAGTACTTTTACATCTCTCCAGAATTCAGCTTTAAGTTCCTTGATCAATCCTTTAGCTTTAGTGAGTCCTTCTGCATTTCGAGCCATGCCACAGTATTCCCACATGATCTTGCCTAATCTCTTATGGAAATGATCTATGGTTTTAGTCCCATTGATGGACAGGAATTTCTGGATTTTATCCGTAATCTCTTTTGCTGCTTTCTTAAACTCATCATGATCTGCAGTCACTACTTCTTTGGACATACCTGCCAGGTAGTCACCAAGAGTATAAGGGATAACAAAGTATCCATCAGCAAGTCCCTGCATCAGAGCAGAAGCCCCCAGTCTATTGGCTCCATGATCAGAGAAATTGGCTTCTCCCAATGCATATAAGCCAGGAACATTGGTCATCAAGTTATAATCCACCCATAGTCCACCCATAGTATAATGTACTGCAGGGTAGATCATCATAGGCTCCTGATATGGATTATCCCCAGTGATCTGCTGATACATGTCAAATAAGTTGCCGTATCTGCTTCTAATCGCATCTTCGCTGTCCCTTTTGATGGCATCTCTAAAGTCTAAGAATACCGCTTCGCCTGTTTCATTTACGCCTCTGCCTTCATCACATACATATTTGGCATTTCTGGAAGCCACGTCTCTTGGTACAAGGTTACCGAAGGAAGGATATTTTCTTTCCAAAAAGTAATCTCTGTCCTCCTCTTTTATATCTGCTATTTTAATTTGTCTCTTGCGTACTTTTTCTGCTATTTCCACTGTCCTAGGTACCCATACCCTTCCATCATTTCTAAGTGATTCAGACATCAAAGTCAGTTTTGACTGGTGATCTCCGGATACCGGAATACAGGTGGGGTGTATTTGAGTGAAGCACGGGTTAGCAAAAAGAGCTCCTTTTTTATGAGCTCTCCAGGCTGCTGTCACATTTGACCCCATCGCATTGGTAGAGAGGAAGAAAACGTTACCATACCCACCGGTACAAAGCAATACAGCATGTGCGCTATGTGACTCAATAGTCCCAGTGATAAGATTTCTAGTGATGATACCCCTGGCTTTGCCATCGACGATGACTACGTCCATCATTTCAGTACGAGGATATAATTTTACTTTGCCATTAGCTACCTGTCTGCTAAGTGCAGAATAAGCTCCTAATAGGAGCTGCTGTCCCGTCTGGCCTCTAGCATAAAAAGTTCGGGATACCTGGGCACCACCAAATGAACGGTTGGCTAATAATCCACCATATTCTCTGGCAAATGGTACACCTTGTGCCACACACTGATCTATGATATTGACAGAAACTTCAGCTAGTCTATAAACATTAGCTTCTCTAGCTCTATAATCTCCACCTTTTACAGTATCATAAAATAATCTATATACGGAGTCACCATCATTTTGATAATTCTTCGCCGCATTAATTCCGCCTTGAGCTGCTATGGAGTGGGCTCTTCTGGGACTATCCTGGAAGCAAAAGGCTTTCACATTATAACCTAACTCTGCCAGAGAGGCTGCTGCAGAAGCACCTGCCAGGCCAGTCCCCACCACTATGACCTCATATTTTCTTTTATTAGCTGGATTTACCAGCTTGACATTGAATTTATGCTTATTCCATTTTTCTGCTAATGGTCCTTCGGGTATTTTAGAATCGAGTATCATATTAAAATGGTAATTTTTCTGGTGCTGAAATAAAGAAGTATATATATAGTGGCATACTGGCAAAGAGAGCAGGAACCACTATTGCAAATGCCCTTCCTATAAATTTAATGGCAGGAGTATATTTTCTGTGATTTAACCCCAAAGTTTGGAAGGCGCTTGCAAAGCCATGTGCTAAGTGTAATCCTAGGAAAACCATAGCGATAACGTATAATGCTACCATCCACTCTACCTGGAATGCAAAAACCACTACTGCATATAAATCTTTGAATACCCCGGTATCATAAGTTACTTTTGGAATATCCCCCCAGTGCATACGATACCAGAATCCCTGCAGGTGAACAACCAAGAAAATTAAGATAATCGTTCCTAAAATCCCCATATTCCTGGAACTGAAGCTACTTTCTTTAGGAGGATCTACCTTGGCATAAGCTACCGGTCTTGCTTTCTTATTAAGATAAGTTAGCATGATGGAATAAATAATATGTACCAAAATGGATACATAGGTGATTATAGAAAGCACCTGTACAAATTGATTAGTGGTCATGAAATCGGCATATTCGTTAAATGCCTGTCCGCCATCATCCTTGAATAAAAGCAGGTTACCAGTAACATGCCCTATTAAAAATATAATGAGAAACAAACCTGTCAGAGCCATTATCAATTTTTGCCCCAGAGTACTTTTGAAGGTCTTGGTTACCCAACTCATAAACTTTTTTCTTTAGTGTATTTTTGTATAAAATGTTGTTTTTAATACTTGCTCGCCAAATTTACATTTGGAATCCTTATCAAACAATCAAACTTATACGTCCATACCTTATTTTAAAACGTTCTAAATAATACAATTTCATTAGTTTAATGTCTCTGCTTTTCATTATTTGCCCAACTCTATGTTTAAATTTATTGTTTCATTATTATAATAATTTCTACTTAATTACCTTTATTACGTATATAGTAGATGATAAGCAGGTCTGTATGAAAATTAAAAATCTATTTTTCCTTATTCTTTGCATCCTTTTCGCATCACAGTTCCAAGCATACGCTACGCATATCAGGGCTGGAGAAATCATAGCAGAGCGCATTTCCACCCAAGCACTTACTTATCGTATTACAGTAGTGGGGTATACTGACACGGGATCTCAGGTTCAGTTTGGGCCGGGAACCATCAATTTTGGGGATGGTACAGAAGTGCAGCTTAATACCGCCAGTGATATTTCTTTTAAAGAATCTTTAGGCAATCAGATAGAAAAAAACACTTTCATCGTCACCCATACTTATCAGGGCCCCGGTAATTACACCATCCGCTTTATGGAGTTTAATCGTAATGACAGGACTTTGAATATGGATAATTCAGTGGAGACGCCTTTTTATGTCGAAACCTGGATTAGAATAGATCCATTTTTAGGAATAAATAACTCCCCTATCCTAACCATTCCTCCTGTAGACAATGGCGCAGTCAATGTGCGGTATATTCACAACCCAGGAGCATATGACCCTGATGGAGATAGTTTAGCTTACTTTTTTGATGAGAATGTAGTTAGACCAAAGCAGGCTTTTCAAAGATATGTAAATAACTATCGCAGTCCGGGATCTAGTGAATTTAGCTTTAACAGGGAGGATGGGTCAGCAAACCCATTTATATCAATGGATCCGCTTACCGGAGACCTTATTTGGGATGCTCCTGGCCTAGCTGGGCAGTATAATGTGGCATTCAGGATAGAAGAATGGCGAAAAGTGAATGGCGTATATGAGATGATCGGCTATGTGATCAGAGATATGCAGATAATTATTGAAAATACAGACAATCAAAGACCTGAACTCATCATGCCTGAGGACATATGCGTAGTAGCCGGTACGAGAATTCAAGATATAATCCAGGGTAGTGATCCAGATGGAGACGATATAAGGATAGAAGTTTTTGGCGATCCTATGGAAATTTCATCTCCTGCATCCTATAGCCCTGAAGCTACCTTCCAGTCATCTCCCGGCATTATAAATTTTGATTGGCAGACAGTATGTAGCCACGTAAGGGACAGGCCATACCAAGTCCGCGTTCGAATCACCGATAGGCCCAGTTCCGGGCCCGCTCTGGTAGATATAAGGACATGGAATATTACAGTGGTAGGACCTCCCCCCGTCATAGAGGAAGTAGAACAAATGCCGGGCAGACAAGCTGAAATAAGTTGGGAACCCTATTCCTGTGGATCTACTGCTGAAACTATGCAGATATGGAGAAGACTAAACAGCGATCCTTATGAACCTGATTCCTGTGAGACGGGTATTAGGGCTGGATATGAATTGGTAGGCACTACCGATATGGGCACATTTAATTTCCTTGATACTAATAATGGAGTAGGTCTAAGCCCAGGTAACACCTATTGTTATAGACTGGTGGGTGTATATCCACAGCCTAGAGGTGGGGAAAGTATAGTATCCCAGGAGATATGTATCACCCTAGATGTTGATGTACCACTCATTACAAATGTCAGTGTAGAAAACACAGATCCTGATGATGGTGAAATTTTGGTCAGATGGACACCTCCATATGATATCGATGTCACACAATTCCCCGGTCCATATACCTATGAGTTGATAAGATCAGGTGGATTCACTGGTAATCAGAATAGAACGGCACTGTTGGTGACATCGGATACCGTTTATACCGATACTGGAATCAATACTTCAAATCAAATATTTAATTATGAAGTAATCCTTTTGGATCAGGGGCAAAGAATAGATACTTCAAGTAAAGCTTCTTCTGTTAGGTTAGAACCAACTATATTAAATGAAGCAATAGAATTAACCTGGCAATTTGATGTTCCATGGAATAACGCTATAGCTACTTTCCCACATGAAGTGTATCGAAACAGAACAGACGCAGCTTCTCAAGATGAAGATACCTTTACGCTAATAGGGGAAGTGGATGTAACTGCTGCAGGATTTAGATTTATGGATGATGGTAGCCATAATGGTATCCCTTTGAATAAAGATATTGAATACTGTTATTATGTAGTTACAAAAGGGGCTTACAATATAGATTTCTTAACCTACCCTCTTGAGAATAATTCTCAAAGAGTATGTGTAAGACCAGATGACGACAGATTGCCATGTCCTCCTGTATTAACCTATGAAGGGCCGGAGTGTAGAGAATATCTTTCGGATAAACCTTGTGGATTCTCTAACTTTTATCACGATTTGAGTTGGGAACCTAATTTTACAGGAGATTGTGATGATGAGCTTTCCCAGTATAGACTTTATTTCTCTCAGACCGGGGAAGAAAGCACATTTGTATTAACGGGCACTTTCAATGGATCTACATTATCTACCAGAATTACCGGATTGACCACCCTAAGAGGTTGTTATTATATAGTAGCTGTAGATAGGTCAGGAAATGAAAGTGAACCCAGTAATATCGTCTGTGTAGATAATTGCCCATATTACGAGCTGCCAAATGTATTTACCCCAAATGCGGATGGCACAAATGATACCTTTATGGCGTTTGACAACCCTTTTGATAAGTGTCCACGTTTTGTAGAAGCTGTAGAGCTGAACATCTATAACAGATGGGGTGTGCTGGTATTTGATTTTAACTCTCAATCCTCTGCAGAAAACAATATATTTATTGAATGGGATGGGAGAGATAAAAATGGTGCAGAATTACCTGCAGGAACTTACTTTTACTCAGGTACAGTTTTATTTGAAGCCAACGATCCCGCTCTTCGCGAACAGAAATTAAAAGGAAACATACAAATAATACGATAAAATGGATGAAAATAAAGCTGTAATATTATTTGACGGAGTTTGTAACTTATGTAATACCTCCGTCGATTTTATTATCAGAAAAGATAAAAATGAATATTTCCAATTTGGAGCCTTACAACAATCTCCAGATTTATTAAAAAAATATGATATTGATGCTGAATACCTCAATTCTTTAGTACTTATAGAAAATGAGAAAGTTTATTATAAAAGCAGTGCTGCACTTAGAATAGCAAAAAAATTAGACGGGGCGTGGCCCCTTCTTTTTTCTTTTATAGTGATTCCTACTTTTGTGAGGGATCCAGTTTATAATTTTATTGCAAATAATAGATATAGATGGTTTGGCAAAGGGAATTCATGCAGACTCCCCACTCCAGAAGAAGCTAAAAGATTTATTTAGATGGCATCTGCTTTGCATAAAAGCTTTTGAGACATGTAGCTTTTTAGGGTAACTTTGCCATCCTTAAGCCATCGTTTTTTACAACTAAACACTATAAATATGAAAGCATACATCTTCCCTGGGCAGGGAGCACAGTTTCCTGGAATGGGAAAAGAATTATATGAGACGAATAAAGAAGCCAAGATACTATTTGATCATGCCAATGATATTCTTGGATTTAATATCACAGAGGTCATGTTTAATGGAACCGAAGAAGAATTAAAGCAGACCAATATCACCCAGCCGGCCATTTTCCTCCATTCCGTTATTTTAGCTAAGACATCCGCCAACTTTAATCCAGACATGGTAGCAGGCCATTCATTGGGAGAATTTTCTGCATTGGTAGCAAACGGTGTTCTGGCATTTGATGATGCGCTTAAACTAGTACATCAAAGAGCATTGGCCATGCAGGAAGCATGTGAAATAAATCCTAGCACAATGGCTGCAATACTGGGTTTGGAAGATAGTAAGGTAGAAGAGATATGTAAATCAATCAGTGATGAAGTGGTAGTTCCTGCCAATTATAATTGTCCAGGCCAATTAGTGATATCCGGGAGCAATAAAGGGATAGAGATAGCGTGCGAAAAAATGAAGGAAGCAGGCGCAAAAAGAGCGCTTCCACTTCCAGTAGGTGGCGCCTTCCATTCACCATTGATGGAGCCTGCTAGAGAAAAATTGGAAAAAGCCATTAAAGAAACCACCTTTAACAAACCGATTTGCCCTATATACCAGAATGTGAGTACTACTGGAATGACCGATGTAGAAAGAATAAAAGAAAATCTAATCGCTCAGCTAACAGCTCCTGTGAAGTGGACACAATCCGTAGAAAACATGGTAGCTGACGGTGCTACTGAATTTATTGAAAGTGGTCCGGGTAAGGTTCTTCAAGGATTAGTAAAGAAAATCCATAAGGAAGCGGAAGTTAGAAGTATTTAGAAGATGCATGACCGATGTCCGATGACAAAAACATCGCCTTGCCGAAGGTACGGAATGTTGGTAGAAGGATATAAAATAAGGCTTCATATCGTTTCCGGAAATGCTGAATAATAAAGCATTGATTGGAATTTAAATGTGCCAAATAAAATTATGATGTGACATCAAAAAAGATGACGCAGCCAAATTGATATAAAAATGAGTTGAGCTGAAGGCTTAGCTCATTTTTTTTGTGAATAATATAAGCTTATTACTTCCTTAAATTTCTTATATGATATCCTCTACATCAATATTTGAATCTAAAGAAAGTCAGAATGCTGAATATTGAATGGAGAACAATGAAGTGAAAATAAACTATCATTTATCTGACTTTTACCCTCTATACAACCTAACCGTCCCTTCATCTTTACAGTCTTCCAGCAATTTAGCATTTGTTTTATTTAGGACTGGATGGATAAAATCAGAAAGTAATTCAGTCAACGGTACCAATACAAATTTCCTATCCTGAATAAATGGATGAGGTACAGTAAGCGTAGGAGTATTTAAAATCTCATCCTCTACATAAAGTATATCAATGTCCATGGTTCTATTCCCCCACTTTCTGATACGCTTTCTTTCTAAAATATCTTCTATTATCTGAAGATGCTTTAAAACTTCCTCCGGCTTCATCTCCGTTTCAATGATGACCGCCCGGTTTAAGTAATCACCTTCGGAGTTCTCTCCCCAGGCAGAAGATTCATATACCTGAGATTTTTTAATCATAGTAAATAGGTTATTAAGATGTTTTTCGGCTTCTTCCAACAAATATTCCCTGTCACCTAAATTACCCCCAATCAATAAAACTATTCTTTTCATATTCACCAGTTATAATAAATTTAAAATTAATAGTTTTGCAAAAAAAAGGTTAAATTTGACCTACTAATAATCTACAATATATGCGTTTTTTAAGCAATGTACTCGCTACTATAATAGGCCTGTTTATCTTTTTTATCATCAGTTTCTTCATTCTAGTAGGAATCATAGGCATAGCTGCCTCCTCGGATGATAAAGTGACGATAAAAGAAAATACTGTCCTCCATCTTAACCTTGATAATAAGCTCCTTGTAGAGAGAGCCCAAGAGGAGGATTTTGCCATCCCATCCTTTGGTCCTTTTTCTAATGTACCTTCAGTAGGATTAAATCAACTTAAAACTGCTATTAGGACTGCCAAAGAAAATGACAATATTAAGGGAATCTACCTACAGTCAGGAGTATTATTAGGCGGTGGACCTGCCCTGCTCCTCGAACTTAGAAATGAACTGGAAGCATTTAAATCCTCTGGCAAATTCATTGTCTCTTATTCGGAAATTCTTACTGAAGGCGGTTATTTCTTATCATCTATAGCTGATGAAGTTTATCTCAACCCCTTGGGAGCACTGGAATTCAATGGTCTTTCGTCCAATGTAGTTTTTTTAACCGGCTTATTTAAAAAGCTAGATATCGAACCAGTTATTTTCCGTGTAGGTGAATTTAAAAGTGCGGTGGAGCCATTCTTTTTGGAAAAAATGAGTGAAGAAAACAGGCTTCAAACTGCAATGTTTCTTAATGAAATGAATGATCTGGCACTAGAAAAAATAGCCATAAGTAGAAATATCACATTTGATAAGCTGAAAGAAATCAATGATCAAATGCTGGTAAGAAAAAACCAGGATGCTGTTGATCTCGGACTTGTTGATGGGCTTTGGTATGATGACCAGGTAAAAGATTTATTACGTGAAAAACTGGGTATAGAAGAAGATGAAGAAATTCCTTCTGTAAATGTTACTAGAATAAATACCACAGCAAAATCTCCCAACAGAACTTCAGGAAACAAGATAGCAGTCATAGTAGCCAGTGGAGACATAGTAAGTGGTGACAATGAAGGTTCTATAGGTTCTCAACAATTTGCTGAAGAAATAAAGAAAGCCAGAAAAGACAAGGATGTAAAAGCCATAGTACTTAGAGTGAATAGTCCCGGGGGTTCAGTCTTGGCATCAGATGTAATATGGAGGGAAATGTATGAGGCGAAGCAGGTTAAACCTGTTATTGCTTCCATGTCTGAAGTAGCGGCTTCAGGTGGATATTATATTTCTGCCCCAGCTGACACTATAGTGGCCCAGCCAAATACCATCACCGGATCTATCGGAATCTTCGGATTATGGTTTAATATGGAAGGCCTATTAAATAATAAGCTCGGTGTGACTACAGATGTAGTGACCACAGGGGAATATTCGGATTTTATGAATCCTACTAGGCAGATTACTCCTATAGAAAAAGGCATAGTCCAAGCCCAAGTGGAAGAAGGTTATGATACTTTTATATCCAGAGTAGCTGAAGGAAGAGGAATGACCCGAGAGCAGGTATTAGAAGTAGCCTCTGGAAGAGTCTGGAGCGGAATGCAAGCTCACCAAAATGGTCTGGTAGATGTATTGGGCGGATTGGATGATGCGATCAATATAGCCGCTGCCAAGGCGGGGGTTTCTGATGATTTTAGAGTAGCCTATTATCCAGAGCAAAAATCCTTCTTTGAAAGAATTTTAAGCGAGCTTTCCAGAGATGTTCAGACTAAATATATGCAGTTTCATCTTGGTCAAAGTTTTTATATTTATCAGCAGATTGAAAAAGTAAAGCAATTTGAAGGTGTCATGGTGAGAATGCCATATGATATCGTGGTTAAGTAATATGGCCCACAGCTGACAGTCCATAGACCCCAGTGCTGGGATTTAAACATTAAAAATATATTCAAAACCTAAAGGTAAAAAGTATATTATCAAAAATTAAAAAAGGAGCAGCATCAACCGCTCCTTTTTTTTACAATTTATTTTCTTTTTTAAGTAATACCTTCTAGGCTTTACCATTTTTTTGTAATAGCCGAGATAGGTTAGGGTAAGGTATCTCTCTTACCCATACTGTTATTTTCATCTATTATATTTCATGAAGTCTTGCAAAGTTTGTATCAACTGAAAATGTTAAGTCGCAAACTAAATATTCC
>DATHVH010000100.1:0-2010 GCA_035461405.1 Anditalea sp. | reverse complement strand
TTTCTTTAGCTTTGTCTGAAACTATGATCATATATCGGTTTATTTTACAGCAGATTTTATTTAAGTAAAGGTAAAACATGCTTACCTTCGAAATGATTCAAAGACAAATATACAAAAATTATAGATGAGAAAAATCGAACACCTCGGTATAGCAGTCAAAAACCTAAAGTCTTCCAATGAGCTTTTTAAAAAATTACTGGGTTCTGAGCATTATAAAGAAGAAAAAGTGGAAGGAGAGGGGGTAGCCACTTCTTTTTTTATGATAGGAGAAACTAAGGTGGAACTCCTGGAAGCTACCAGACCCGATAGCCCAATCGCCAAATTCATCGAAAAGAAATCAGAAGGCATCCATCATATCGCCTTTGACGTGGCCGATATCCATTCAGAAGTGGCAAGGCTGAAAGGGGAAGGCTTTGAGATCCTCAACGAAACGCCCAAAGAAGGCGCGGATAACAAACTGGTGGTTTTCCTTCATCCGCGTTCTACCAATGGGGTGCTGGTGGAATTATGTCAGGAGAAAAATTAAGTTTCATAATCATCCGTATAAAGATTTTCGTATACATGAATTATCACTCCTAAAAAGCATATGCAATTATGGAAAAATCAGCAGAACAAATAAGGAACAATATCATCGAAAAACTTTATTGTATTGACAATAAAGAATTACTCTTTGCTATGGATAAATTGCTTGATGCCTCCATCAATCAGGATAAACCTTATAAAGTTACATCTGAACAGAAAGAAGCATTGGAAGCCAGTGACCAGGATATTATATATGGAAGACTCATATCGGATGAAGATTTAAATGCTGAAGAGGACGAATGGCTAAAAGAGTAGTTTGGACTTCCACTGCACGGCTTCAGCGAAAAGAGATTTTATCGTACTGGGTTAGAAGAACAGGAAGTACTAAGTATAGTAAAAAATTATCTGAAGTAATACGGCGAAGAATAAAGTTTATAAAGGAGCATAATTATTTAGGCAAACCAACAGACTATAGATTGAATAGAATTACTGCCATGGGTAATTTTAGTATTTTTTATATTATACAAGAAACGCAAATAGTAATTACCAGTGTCTGGGATAACAGACAAGATCCGGATGATTTAAATAAAATTCTTTAAAATTCTCATTTTTGCCCCGGAAATGAGAGCTTAATTGCGGCTTTGTCTTTTTAAACTGTAATTTTGTACAAAGTTTTAAAATCACAATGTAGAGATGCCAAATAGGTGCATGAAAAACCATTGCGTCTCTGCGCCTCCGCGTGAATCACCATGGAAGAAAAAAGAACAGAAATAGGCGATATAGGTGAATTTGGCCTGATCGACCGGTTGAATAAAAATATTAAAGTAAAACACCAAAGTACTATCAAAGGAATAGGCGATGATGCCGCAGTGCTGGATTCCGGATCAGGCAAGGTAAAGGTAGTCACCACCGACCTGCTCATGGAAGGGGTACATTTTGATCTTTCCTATGCCCCGCTGCAACACCTTGGATTTAAGGCTGTAGCTGTGAACGTATCTGATGTGGCGGCCATGAATGCCATTCCGAAGCAGGTCACCGTAAGCATTGCCCTATCAAACCGTTTCTCTGTAGAAGCGGTGGAGGCTCTTTATACGGGTATCAATGCGGCTGCTGAGCAATACAATGTAGATGTGATTGGTGGGGATACTACCTCTTCCCGCTCAGGTCTGGCCATCTCCATCACAGCGATAGGAGAGGCCAAAAATGATCAGATTGTATATAGATCAGGTGCTAAAGTAAACGATATTATCTGTGCGACCGGTGATCTAGGCGGAGCACTGATAGGCCTTCAGGTATTGGAAAGGGAAAAGCAGGTATATCTGGCAAACCCCGACATGAAACCGGATCTTGAGAAATATGCCTATATCACGGGCAGACAGCTAAAGCCTGATGCGCGGATGGACATCATCCATGAACTTCGGGATTTGGAAGTAGTGCCCACCAGCATGATCGATATATCGGATGGGCTTGCCTCGGAGCTTTCCATAT
>DATHVH010000099.1:0-1746 GCA_035461405.1 Anditalea sp. | reverse complement strand
TTAATCGCATAGTAACGCAGATTGACTGGGATATCCAAAACTTTGCATTCCCCGTCCCAGATCCTGGAACTTGAAGGATAGTATCCACTGTAAGTAATAGAGGTTCTGTATATTTTATTGCCATAGGTAGC
The DNA here is from genome assembly GCA_035461405.1 of Anditalea sp. Taxonomy (GTDB): domain Bacteria; phylum Bacteroidota; class Bacteroidia; order Cytophagales; family Cyclobacteriaceae; genus Anditalea. Next base: position 1,615 of record DATHVH010000099.1, on the reverse strand, counting down.
TCCAGACACTAAGCTTAGATTGCTTTTTATAAAATATTCCAAATAAACACCCACGTTGTTTCCAAGGCCATTGATTTCATTTACCTTAAAGGCACTGATATCTGGGGAAGCCATGAGCGTAAGGCTGAATTTGGAATGAGTTATAGAGGCTGGAGTTATTGGTTTTTCGGAAGAATTATGCAATAGTTGGTCCCCTATGAAATGGTCCTTAAAATCAACAGTTAGGTGCTTAATATCCATTTCCGGTAATTCAATTGGCGTAATAGCTATAGTCCGGAAAGATTCAGCGCGAGATGGAGATGCAGTCTGAGTAGTTATCTGCCTGTTCTCGACCAGGATTTTATCGGCATTTAATCCATCTTCACTCAAAATTGATAAAGAAGTTGGAGGAATGTGTTCTTCTGAGTACGTAGCATATTCTCTGTTGTAAATCTCCTTTTCCTGGCCTATGAAATGAAGTACCGCCAACAACAATAGCCCTAAAAACAAACCCCAGGTCAAAACTCGATGAATGGGAAATAACCATACAGTTTTATCAAGCTTTTCCTGCATCATTTCCCAGTCCTTTTGATCAAAAGGGAGAGGAGGGTGCTTGGAGGCTTGCCTAAATACCTCATCCAGTTCCTTATCGCTCAAGTTTCTCCAGTCCTTTTTCATTATTCTTTATCAGAAGGTTTCTTAAATTTTCCCTTGCTCTAGATAGATTTGATTTCGACGTGTTCTCCGAGATATGGAGCAGTTTCCCTATTTCTTTATGGGTATATCCTTCAATCACATATAAATTGAATACTGTTCGGTATACGGGGGTTAACTTTTGGACCATCCCGATCATTTCCTGGAAGGACAGCTGATCTAAACTGTTAAATTCGTTTATCACCAAGTCCATATTGGGTTCAAGTCCTACTAGTCGTTTGTCTATCTGGTGTTTTTTTAAATGGTTGATGGCCGTATTGATTAGAATTTTCCGGAACCAGCCTATGAAAGTTTTCTCTGGTTTAAATTGGTGAAGATTTATAAACACCTTCATAAAGCTTTCATTGAGAATTTCTACCGCCTCATCTCGATTGGCTGCATAGCGTAAGCAAATACTCATACCATACCCGTAATACTCCCGGTAGAGTATTTCCTGGCTTTTCCTATCATTCTTCAGGCAGCCATTAAGAATTTTAGAATTTAGATTACCTTTCAATTTTTTAGCCTTATACTGACTATACAAATTTTTTGAATAATGGGTTGCGCGGGAAATAAAAGTTTTTATATAAATATTTATATAAATTTTTATTTTGCACCAATGATATTTACCAGATAGCTTTTAGGTTTATATTAAAAAATAATGATATGAGGATTTAGCATAATGAAATAAACAAAAAATAAGTTAGCTGTGGCGGCGGATACTAATTATGGAAAAGCTTAAAAGTTTATTTTGATTTGCATTGGCTGGGTCAGGTAATATGATACCAGACCCAGTTATTGTCTTTTTTGGTTATGTTTAGCTATAGCTTAGGAATTCTTTTTGGAAAATTTTTCGGAGAACCAGTTATTTACTTTTTTAAATATACCATCATCATCATCATCATTGTTCCCAATATCTTCGCCCCCAAAAAGATAACCAACA
>DATHVH010000098.1:0-8965 GCA_035461405.1 Anditalea sp. | reverse complement strand
TGGCCATTAGTAGATCTACTTTTACAGTATTTTTTTCTTCAAGAATAGTATCTATGGCTGTTTTTAATTTGCTATCTATACCAAAGCCTGCTACGGCATGAATCATTTTCGGATGGGGCAGAAAACCAAGTTTCCAACCTTTTTCTATTGCTATAGGAAGGAATTCCTTCAGCTGCTCATCAGATAGATAGGTGACAAAAAGCTCATTTTCACCTAGTTCAATCTTTAAATCTGTCTTAAAAGCCAGCAACATCTTAAGATTATGACCGAATTCTGGGGCAATTTTTTCATCAACCGTATCCTTCTCTAATTCGTCATATAATAAGGTTATTGCAATCATATTTGAAGTTAAAACGATATAAATATTGAAATAATAATTTTAAATATAAAAAATTTAATCTTAATCCTATCTATTTGTAAAAAAGTAAAATGGCCGACACCTCCTGCAAGATATGTCGGCCTATATGATTTAATCTTCGACCATCAGCTTTTTGAGTATTTCGATAGCGGCTTTTGGAAGAATAGTGCCAGGCCCAAAAACTGATGCAACACCGGCAGCATATAGATAATCATAATCTTTTGGAGGGATAACACCACCAGCTATTACCATAATATCTTCCCTGCCGAGATCTTTTAATGCTTTGATAAGTTGTGGCACCAAAGTTTTGTGACCAGCAGCCAAAGAGGAAGCTCCCACTATATGGACATCGTTTTCTGCTGCCTGTTGTGCTACTTCTTCTGGAGTCTGGAAAAGAGGTCCTATATCCACATCAAATCCCACATCTGCAAAACCAGTGGCTATAACTTTAGCACCGCGGTCATGTCCGTCCTGTCCCATCTTAGCTACCATGATTCTAGGACGTCTTCCTTCCAGTTCTGCAAATTTATTTGCCAGTTCTTGTGCTTCTTTAAAGAACTGATCATCTTTAGCTTCTCCGGAATAGATTCCCGAGATACTTTTTACAGTGGCTTTATGCCTTCCGAATTCCTTTTCCATAGCAGTTGAGATTTCTCCTAGTGTAGCTCTTTTTCTGGCAGCATCCACAGCCAGTTCTAAAAGATTGCCTTTACCACTTTTAGCAGTTGCAGTAATTTTACTTAAAGCTAGATCTACCTCTTCCTGATTTCGCTCAGATTTAAGCTTTTCTAACCGCTCCATTTGTGATTTTCTTACGGAGTCATTGTCCACCTCCAGTATATCGAAATCATTATCTTTTACCGCCTGATAACGGTTTACCCCCACGATCACATCTTTGCCACTATCAATTCTAGCCTGCTTACGGGCAGCAGCTTCCTCTATTCTCATTTTTGGAACACCGGCCTCGATGGCTTTTGCCATACCGCCAAGTTGTTCTACTTCTTCTATAAGTTCCCATGCTCGTTTTACGAGTTGATCAGTTAAATATTCTATATAAAAAGATCCACCCCATGGATCCACTACTTTCGTGATCTGCGTTTCATCCTGCAGATATAACTGAGTGTTTCTAGCTATCCTGGCTGAAAAATCAGTCGGTAAGGCAATGGCCTCATCAAAGGAATTTGTATGTAGCGACTGGGTATGACCAAGCACAGCTCCCATAGCTTCAACTGTAGTCCGAGCCACATTGTTAAAAGCATCCTGTTCAGTCAGTGACCATCCGGAAGTCTGACAGTGCGTCCTAAGTGCCAGAGACTTTTCATTTTTGGGGTTAAATCTCTTTACCAGTTTGGCCCAAAGCAACCTCCCCGCCCGCATTTTGGCTATCTCCATAAAGTGGTTCATGCCTATGGCCCAGAAAAAAGATAGCCTGGGGGCAAATTCATCTATATCCAAACCTGTATTTATTCCTGCCTTTAGATATTCTAGTCCATCTGCCAGCGTATAGGCTAATTCCAAGTCTGCCGTAGCTCCAGCTTCCTGCATATGGTAGCCGGATATAGAAATGGAATTGAATTTCGGCATATGCTTAGAGGTATACTCAAATATATCCGCTATAATACGCATAGAAGGTAGGGGAGGATAGATATAGGTATTCCGTACCATAAATTCCTTAAGAATATCATTTTGGATAGTTCCGCTAAGATCCTCAGGCTTTACGCCCTGCTCCTCTGCTGCTACTATATAGAAAGCTAAAATGGGTATCACAGCACCATTCATGGTCATGGAAACAGACATCTTGTCCAGTGGAATCTGGTCAAAAAGAATTTTCATATCCAGTATGGAATCAATGGCCACTCCTGCTTTGCCTACATCGCCCTGTACACGTGGATGGTCTGAATCATAACCACGGTGAGTAGCAAGATCAAACGCTACGGATAAACCTTTTTGGCCAGCTGCCAGATTTCTTCTATAAAATGCATTGGACTCCTCAGCTGTACTAAAACCGGCATATTGTCTAATAGTCCATGGTCTCATGACATACATCGTACTGTACGGTCCCCTAAGAAATGGGGCCTTACCGGCGATAAACCCTATATGGGGTATGCCTTTGATAGTTTCTTTGTCAAATATGGGCTGAACATTTATTTTTTCACCTGTAACCCATTCTCCATCTACATGAGGAGTTGAAATGTCCGAAACGTTGGGTGCAAAAAGTTTATCTATATTTGGTCTCATAGGGATGTTAAGTCTTCTGTGATCTGAAAAATCGTTTCTGTCACATTGGTCTTTAAATGGATAAAGGTTTTCAGGCCAGCTTCTATTAATGGGGTAACCAAATCCTGCGGATAGCCTGCCAATACCAAAAGCTTTGAACTATTTTTTAATGCTGAAGCTAGTTGAATGGCATGGATTTCATAATCTTCATCAGATCCGCAAAGCACTAAAATGCTTTCATCACTACTGAGACCTGCCTCATATAAATCATCATATGATCCTTTTGTTTCCATCACTTTAAATCCTGCTGTTTCAAAGAAATTTCGTGCAAATCCTATCCTTGGCTTTGCGTGGTTACTTAATGCGAGTATTCTCACATTCTGAAACTTGGGATAATCATAAAAGAATGTGTTCATCTCATTTTTCATTACTAGAAAAGGATCACTGAGTGAACTTGCTTTCAATTGGTACTCCTCTTCCTGGAGCGGTTTAAAGTCTATACCTACAGCATCTGATGCATTTACATATTGGTTCACTCCTATCTGGACTGCTTTACGAGTGGACATGTGATCATGCTTGGTTTTCCTTACCTGCCTGATGGATTCCTGCAGAATATGCTTTTGATAAGAAGCCCACCACCCCCCAAGAGCTTCGGTATCCTTTAAAAGTTTTAGAGATTCCTGATAAAGATTATTTATTATTGACTCTACATAATAAGATCCTGCACTGGGATCTATCACTTTATCAAAATAGCTTTCCTCCTTAAGTATATTGCTAATATTCCTTGCCATCCTTTTAGAAAAAGTATCCGGCTGATGGTATCCGATATCGTGTGGATGCACCTGAAGTGTATTACAGCCACCAATTATAGCTGACATGGCCTCGGAAGTGTTTCGCAAAATATTATTATATGGATCCAAAGCAGATTTGGTCCACTTACTGGTTTCTACAAAAATGGAAATCTCTGCTGGATTAATATTAACATCATAAAGGCTCGAAAGCTGGTGAAAGGCTATTCTCAAGGTTTTTATTTTACCCAACTCCATAAAATAATGGGAACCTACAGCAGATTTTACAAAAAAGTTTTGAAAGAATTCCGCAGCGCTTGATCCATCCTCAGTAAGGCTATCTAAAATTTCCACAGCCAAGGCCAAGCTATATCCGACTTCCTGAGCAGCATGCCCACCAGCATGGTGATAGGCAGCAGCATCCAGGCAGACTCCTTTAAAATTCGGATATAGCTTTGTTATATTTTGAATCTGAAGGATCTCTTTGACAATTATCTCTTTATCAATCTTAATTAATAAAGCTTGGGAAAACGAATCCCAAATTAACCCTCCATACAAATCGGCTTTTCTAAGCCCCTTGTGCCCATACCAAGAAACAAAATCTTCAAGCATGGCAGGTTCATAATGAGTTGGCTTTAACCATATTTGGATGTATTGAGGAAGTACATCTTTCAGCAAAGCATGAAAATCGACTCTATCTTCTACCTCAAGTACTAAGGCATCAGCTCCATTATCCAATACAAATTTGATTTCTTCTGCAGCCCTTTTTGTATTAGAAGTGTTGATGCTGACCGCATTGTGCCACAGGCGGGGAGACATCCCTGGAACTTCTGGTGGTTTATTGGTTATATTATCATAGGACTGTAGCCAGGATAACGTAGCGCTGTCTTCGGATGTATAAAATGGAAGAAAGGAAAAACCTTCAATATTATTAGTTACAAGTTTATCAAAGTCCTGACCTTTCAGATCTTTTATTGCCAAGTCAGTCCATTCCTGCTTAGAAGAATGAGGGAATTCATTAAATAAATTTTCAGTCATTTGGGATTTATTATCGTCAAAAAGAGAATTATTATCCATATTTGTAAATAATGCCTTTAGGTCAAAAATAAGCTTTTGATGGCTGAAAAACCATTAATAAGCTATCAATATTCCAGTAGATGAAGAACATCCCCATAGTGGCCCCCAAACTTAACTCTGTATTTTGGGGAATAGCCATAATTTTATTCTCAGCTTGCTCACCCCAATTACATAAAAGCAGCAGTTACCAATTACTGACAGTGGATGCCCAAATATCTTCTGATGAAGAATATGTGCAGATAATTGAGCCTTATAAGATTAAGTTAGATGCAGAAATGAATGCGGTAATTGCGCATTCAGAAAAAGAATTGGTTAAAGGTGGTAGAGGAGAAACAGCTTTGGGCAATTTGGTCGCAGACCTTCAAAAAGAATTTTCGGAAGAAAAATTTAATAGGCAAATAGATATATCCGTTGTTAATAATGGAGGGTTGAGAAATTCTTTGCCGAAAGGAGATATTACAGTAGGCAATATCTTTGAACTTGCCCCTTTTGAAAACTTCATCTATATCTTGGAATTACAAGCGGATGATGTCAGGAGACTCGGTGAATATGCCGTTAGAGGTAAAAATCTTGGGGTAACAGGTCTATATATTGAAGCTAAAGATGATAAGCTAATTCGCCTTACCGTAAACGGTCAAGAACTTGATCCAAATAAAAAATATTTATTAGCCATAAATGATTACCTCGCTAATGGAGGTGACAGGATGGAATTCTTAATAGATCTTCCTAGAGTCGAAGCATCTAATGTCCTTATGCGGGAGATGCTACTAACAAAGTTAAAGGAAATAACTGCTGATGGAAAAACTGTGGATGCAGCTATAGAAGGAAGGCAAATATATAAATGATGGATAGCAGAAGAGATTTTCTAAAAAAGACCTTTGTGGCAGGCACAGGCCTAGCTTTAGGCGGCAGCTTGATACCTCCGGTTCTATATGCTGGTACTCCTAAAAAGATAACTATTCTGCATACCAATGACATGCACTCCAGAATTGAACCTTTTCCAAACGACGGGGGTAATTTTGCGAACATGGGCGGTATGGCGAGACGGGCAGCTATCATCAGTGAAATAAGGTCTCAGGAACCTAATGTGCTACTGTTGGATGCAGGAGATATTTTTCAGGGAACTCCATACTTTAATTTTTATGGCGGAGAACTGGAGTTTAAGCTTATGAGTAAAATGAAATATGATGCAGCTACTTTAGGTAACCATGATTTTGACAATGGCATGGATGGCCTATTGGAGCAGCTGCCAAATGCCTCATTTTCCTTTATTTCCTCCAATTACGATTTTTCTGATACGATATTAAAAAATAATTTTCTGCACTATCGGGTCTTTAAGAAAAGCGGTATCAAAATTGGGGTTTTTGGTTTAGGCATAGAACTGCGAGGACTGGTAGCCAAAGAAAACTATGGCAATACTAAGTATCTCGATCCGGTAGCCATTTCACGGGAAATGGTACAGGAATTAAAAAGTAAAAAATGTGACCTTATCATTTGCCTGTCCCATTTAGGATATTCCTATCAGTCAGACAAAATTGATGACCGCAAATTAGCGAGTCAAGTAGGCGGGATTGATTTGATCATAGGAGGCCATACGCACACTTTTCTGGACCATCCAGAGGAGGTTATTGGTGCCCATGGACATAAAACATTAATAAACCAAGTAGGGTGGTCAGGTTTAAAATTGGGTAAAATAGATTTTGAATTCGGAAATAAAAACGAAATTACATATGCGAATTCTAAGTCCCTAGCTATTATATAAAAAGTCAAGATTAAATTGATTTTTTATTTAAATATATTTTCCCCAAATTTGATCCCCCTCAAGGAGAGGATTACTTTCACAAAGACTTTCTAGTAATTAAAATTATCAATGAGCTCAGAGGCTAAAGCGGTTTGGAACGAATGCTTACGTATCATCGAAGAGCATGTCAATGAGCAGAGTTTTTCAACTTGGTTCAAGCCTATCAATCCGGTCAGGCTGGACGGTTCCGCACTTACTATACAGGTACCCAGCCAGTTCTTTTTCGAATGGTTAGAAGATAATTATGTAGAAGTATTAAAACTTGCTATACGGACTACTTTAGGTGCGAATGGAAAGCTGGAATATGCAGTGGTAGTGGATAGGGGTAATTCCCAAAACCAACCATATGTAGTAAGTTATCCTCAGGGAAATGCTGCAGCTGTCACTAAAAAGAAAGCTGCAATGATGGCAGAAAAAGAAAGCCGTAGCCCTTTTGATATGCAGTCACTTAATAGTGACCAACTTCTCCAGTCTAATCTCAACCCTACTTATACTTTTAATTCCTATATAGAAGGAGACTGTAATAGACTCGCCAGATCAGCAGGATATGCTGTAGCTACCAAGCCTGGAGTGACATCGTTTAACCCATTGATGGTATACGGAGGAGTAGGATTGGGGAAAACCCATCTTGTCCAGGCTATAGGAAATGAAATCAAAGATGGGCCTGAGGATAAATTTGTACTCTACGTTTCTTCTGAAAAATTTGTAAACCAGTTCATGGATTCCATTAAAGATGGAAATGTGAAAAGCTTTACTAACTTTTATATGCAAGTAGATGTCCTTATCATAGATGATATTCAGTTTTTAGCAGGCAAGGATAGAACTCAGGAAATGTTTTTCCATATTTTCAACCACCTTCACCAAAGCAAAAAGCAGATCATTATGACCTCCGATTGTCCTCCCAGGGATTTGAAAGGTCTGGAAGAAAGATTATTGTCTAGGTTTAAATGGGGGCTTACAGCTGATCTTCACATGCCGGACTTTGAAACCAGAGTGGTGATCATCAGAAGAAAGATGCAGACTGAAGGTATATATATTCCTGATGATGTAATTGAATACCTTGCCTACACGGTGGATACGAATGTCAGAGAACTTGAAGGTGTATTAATATCTCTTATTGCACATGCCAGTCTTAATAGAGTGGAAATAGATTTAGGTCTGGCCAAAAACATCATGAAGAATATCGTAAAGGATATAGAGACTGAGGTAGGCATAGATTTTATCCAGAAGACTGTTTCTGACTATTATGGTATCAAATTGGAAGATTTGAAAGCAAAAACCAGAAAGAAAGAAATAGTGACTGCTCGACAGGTGGCCATGTATTTTTCTAAAGAGTTCACAAACCACTCACTCAAATCTATAGGTTATCACTTCGGTGGTAGGGATCACAGTACCGTAATACATGCTGTACAGACAGTAAACGATCTTATGGAAACAGATACTGCATTCCGTAATGCTGTAAACGAACAGCGAAAAAAATTCAAGATGAGATCTTATTAACTATTTGATAAGAACTATTCCTTTTAATTCTTCTAAGGGAAATATTAATTCGGTGGGGCCCATATCATATGGACTAATTTCATAATGATTATAATATAATACTAAATTTTTGCCCCGGTACCCAATAGAGAATGGTAGGAAAATATTACCTTCCTCCAGAAAAAATCTACCATCTTCCACTAGGCTTTTATGCTGTGAAACTTGATGGTGGGTTCTGAATGCTGCCTCTGCTTTCTCCATCAATTTCTGTCTATCAAAAACTATTTCCTCCCTGATCATTAAATTGCCTTGATCCAGATCAAAATTTAAAAACAAAAGGTGTTCATTTGGGTGTATTCCTCCGGTAAATGACTTGTTTTTAAATTCTATACTCAAGAGTTTTTCCGAAAGGTATGAAACCCGAGATTCCACTTCTACAGACCAAAGTGAAGTATCTTCCTCTCCTTCAAAAACTTCAAAAAAATCATCTACTGCCGCATCTAAAGATTCATAATCATGAAAAACACCAAATTGAAGATACATCTTTAATTGTTCTTCTATATGTGCATTAACCTGCTTTGCATAAGGATGGGAGTTATTAAATTCTGGGTAAGAAAAGGATACATTGGCGCATCTTTCCCCAAAGCAGTTGTTTTTTTCATATACAGCCAAATTGAATTCCATTTTTTGGATTTCTTCTTCTTTAGGAGCTTGACAAGCCCCTATCAGTAAAACCCAGGGTAAAAAATGTAAAACAATAGCACCTTTACTCATTCTTTATCTCTTTTAAAAACATATCTACCAATGACCTTGCCACAGAGATTGAGCTAAGGCTTCCTAATCTAACCTCTGACAGCTGTTCTGATAGTGCTTTTTGAATATTGATATTATTGTAAAATCTGTTTTCCAACAGAAACCCGATATGTTCATGAAGCCAATTAATACGTTGTTCAGCTCTTTTATCAGCAAAAAATCCTTTTAATTCCATCTGCTCTTTATAAGAAATGATCATCTGCCAAATATCCTCCAGCCCTGTACGATCTATTGCTGAGCATATTTTTACCTGTGGAGTCCAGCCGCTTTCGTTTACTGGAAATAAATGAAGGGCATTGCTGTACTCCCTTCTGGCTTTAAGAGCATTCTTTTGATTGTCTCCATCCGCTTTGGTGATGGCTATAGCATCCGCTATCTCTATTATACCTTTTTTTATTCCCTGAAGCTCATCCCCGGCGCCGGCTAGCATTA
>DATHVH010000097.1:0-8009 GCA_035461405.1 Anditalea sp. | reverse complement strand
TTTTTGGCGTCATATACTATTCCATCCTTTACTGTATATTTCACGCCTCCTACCCGGATGGGATCATTGTTTCCGTCTATTCTGATGGCACCAGTGCCGTATAGTACCTTTAAGTTTTGGAGAGGATTTTCTTCTACTATGAGAAAGTCGGCAAGCTTTCCTACTTCTACGGAACCTATCCTGTCGGCCATTCCGAGGGCTTCAGCTCCATTAAGAGTAGCGGCCTTGATGACTTCGATTGGATGGAATCCTGCCTCCTGTAAAAGTTCCAGTTCCCGAATGAAGGCAAATCCGTATAATTGATAAATAAACCCAGAATCAGATCCAGCTGTCACCCTTCCACCTCTATTCTTATATTCATTTACAAAGGTCATCCAGAGTCTGTAATTCTCCTTCCATTGGATCTCCATCTCGGTAGTCCAGTCAAACCAATAGCTGCCGTGTGATTCCCTACTGGGCTGATAAAACTTCCAGAGAGAAGGCAATGTGTATTCGTCATGCCATTCTGCCCTACGGGTTCTCATCAGATCGCGGTTGGCTTCATAGATGTTAAAGGTAGGGTCAATTGTGAAATCAAGTTCGATAAGTTCATCCATTACTTTGTTCCACTTCTCGGAATAAGGTTCTGCCGCCTGTTTCCATAACTTACCTGCCTCAGAGAACCGGTGCTGCTCATTCTGATAATTGTAGTCAGTTCGGTAATTTTGGATAGTGCCTCCAGTAAATAGTGCCTCTGGCAGTCCATACCAGTGTTCCATAGAGGTCAGTCCGGCACGTGCTGAATGCAGCACGTTCCATCTGGCCACGTCCATCTGTGCATGGTGCATGGCGGATCGGAGTCCTATTCTTTTGTTTTCTTCCATGGCAGCTTGCATTACTTCCGGCTTGGCTCCGAAAAATTTGATGCCGTCAGCTCCTTTTTTTGCATTTTCGTTTACCCAATCTTTAGCTTGCTGTGCTGTCGCTATGGTTTTTCCAGCTCCCTGACCAAAGCTGGTATAGGCCAAGATCCTCGGTGCAGTTATCGTATTATTGGCAGATTTCCTTTTCTGATCCAGAACCCAGTCCAGTCCATTGCCTGCCGATGGATCTCTTATGGTAGTAATGCCGTGCGCCATCCAGAGTTTAAATACATATTCGGCAGGAGTTCCCTGACCGGAACCTCCTATATGTCCATGCATATCTATAAAACCAGGCAGCAAATAATGTCCTTCCAGGTCAAGGACCTGATCATTTGGGCCGGCCTGAGGTCTTCTGTTGTCTTTAATCTCCAGACCCGGATAGCCTACAGTTCGGATTTCGGAGATGATATTCTTTTCCACCACTATATCCACCGGTCCTATGGGAGGGGCACCGGTGCCGTCCAATAAGGTAACTCCGCGGATTATTAGTCTGTCATAGGGACCATCGCCCTCCGTCCTATCCGGAGCTGGCATGATCTGGGAAATGGATTGGAATGAGATAACAGAAAGGAGGCAGATTAGGGTGAGTAATTGTTTCTTCATAAGGGTGTGAGTATGGATAAGGTAATTTAAAATTAATTTATCCAACAAAAAAACCGGTCTTATAAAATGTAAATTTAATAGCCACTCAGACACAAAGGAAAATATATGTAAATAGAAAGCCATAAAGTCACGAAGGCCTAAAATCACTAGGCGCTTAGAAAAAAAGTAAGAAGTGAAAAGTGGGAGGTAAGAAGAAAAGTAGGGTGAAAGGTCAATAAATAATTATATGATTATTTGTGCTTTTGTAGCCTTATTATATACATCTTACAATAAAGCATTGTGTCTGATTTTTCATTACCTATTACCCTTCAAACGACCCTGATAAGGGTCAAACTCTATAATAGCCATGGGTGTTAACCCATGGAAATAGGAGTCATTCTTACCCCACGACCCTTCTCGTGGTCGAACATTATCTTTTAAGTTTAATGGTAAATATTACATTGCGGATAACCATAATGGGTCGATCAGAATGAAACTTTGAGACTTTGAGACTTTGTGGCAGCAATCAAACTCGCTTAATTATCTTTGTGTTTTAGTTCATTTGTGGCAATTAAACCTCTATATATACCCCATACCTAACTCCTCAAAATCTCCATAGGCGGCTGCTGGATGATCTTACGGCCATTGAGCCAGCCAAGGAGTACGGTCAGGGCCGTGATGCATACATAGACGATAAGCGCCTCTTCCCAAACAGGGCGGAAGGGTATATTAAATACAAATGCACTCAATAATCCTGCAGCTATAAAGGAAAGACCTATCCCACTGATCGAGGCCAAACTGCCTAAGAATAAATACTCTAAAGTATTGATCCTGCTGACTATTCCACTGCTGGCACCCAGGGTCCTAAGTAATATGCTTTCCCGCATCCTTTGATATTTGCTGATGATCAAGGAGCTGATGAGTACAAGAAATCCCGTTACTATGCTAAACAAGGCCATAAACTGAATTACAAAACTGATTTTTCCCAGAATATTCTCAAGTGTTTCGGTGATGGTGCCCAAGTTGATGACAGAAATATTCGGAAATGCCCGCACCACTTCTGCTTGAAGATTAGCAGCCTGTCTATCGGTAGGGGTTTTGGTCATGATTACGTGAAACTTTGGAGCATTGTCCAGGACATTTTCCGGAAAGAGCACCAGAAAATTGGTCGATACCTGATTGAATTTGATGTCTCTAAAGCTGCCTACATAGGTGGTGATCGGTCTTCCCTGTACATTGAAGACGATCTGGTCACCTAGATTGATTCCAGTCCGTGCCGCATATCCTTCATCAAAACTTACAAAAATGCTGTCCCCGGGATTTTCAACTTTACGTAAAGTACCTTTGACCATCCTTTCTGAAGCGATAAGGCTATCCCGATAAGTTACCCGAAACTCACGGTTGTATAAAGATCTTGATCTTTTAATTTCTTCATCCAATTCTTCGTTTTCTTTTTTGGTGATGCCATTAATTTCAGCCAGCGACATAGTTACAATAGGCACCTGCTGCATAATGGGGAAATCTTTGTCCTGTATTTTTCGCATTACTGCTTCCAATTGCTGAGTCTGTATATCAAACATGAGCATGTTAGGCTGGTCTTTTTTATCTGCAAATTTTGCCTCTGCCAATAGTTGGTTCTGAACAAAGAATAAGGTACTGATCATCGCTGTACCCAATCCTATGGTGGCAATAAGCGAAATGGTCTGATTGTTTGGACGATATAGGTTGGCCAGCGACTGTCGCAGCGGATAGTTAAGCGAAATCGGCAGAAACCTGCGGATGGCCCACATGATACCCATGCCCACCAGCCACAGCGCAGCAAAAGCAAATAGGACAAACCCAGTAAAGCCTAGGGCTTCTTTCCACCCGCTCATAAGGTAAAAGCTAAAGGAGAAGATGAAAAGCACTATAGCAAATATAACTAACCATCTCAATGGATCCTGGGTAAGTTTCATTTCACCTGATTCTGGCCTAAGCGTCATCATAGGGGAAACTTTCCTGATCTTCAACAGTGGTAACAAAGCGAACAGAATAGAAATGAATAGGCCAGTCAATACGCCAAGCAAAACTGCTTTCCAGGAAATATCCATAGACACATCCACAGGCAGGAAATCACTGAATACTGTGGGCAGTGCTATCTGCAATAACGAACCTAATCCAGCACCTATCAATGATCCAATAAGGCCCATAATGACGATCTGGGAAAGGTATATCATAAACGTAAGTTTGGAAGATACACCAAGACATCTCAAGACAGCCACTGAAGCCATTTTTTCTTTGACAAAAACATTCACCGCACTTGCTACGCCTACTGACCCCAGTAGTAGGGCAATAAAGGCAACCAAACTTAAAAAACTACTTAGGTTTTCGAATGAGCGACCTGTGGACCTTTTTCTGGATGCTACCGTTTCACTCCTTATGTTATCCTCTTCCCAATTTTCTTTATGGTCTTCTATAGTCTTCTCTACATCTACCTCCTCGTTTAGGGCATAATAGGATACATAGTTGATTCTGGAGCCTATTTGGATCAAACCGGTCGCTTCGGCATATTCCATAGGGATATACACTGCCGGTGCTACAGTGGCGGTAATACCTGTCTGACCAGGGACTTTATCCAATTCACCTTCGATCAGGAAGGAAAGTTCTCCGACCTTAATCGAATCCCCTACTTCTGCATTGAATTGCGCCATGAGAATTTTTTCTACCAAAGCTTTTCTTCCACCTTGTCTAAAAGTTTTTTCTGCGCTTACTGGGACTGTCTCTAATATTCCATAAAAAGGAAAATCCCCTTCCAGCGCTCTTACCTGGGTAAGCCTGCTTTCTCCAGATTCCGGAAATACTACCATAGAGGCAAAGTTCACTTCATTGCTTCTGCCCCGTGCAAGTGTATCTACAAAAAGATCTTCTGGAAGTGGTTGGTTATTGCTTAGGACCAAATCTGCCCCGAGCAGATCTTTGGCTTGGTTGTCTATAGCTTTGCTAAGGTTATCACCAAATGAACTGATTCCTACCAACGCTGCTATTCCAATTACTATAGAGGAAATAAAGAGGATGAGCTTGGATTTATTTTGTCTAAAATCCCTGAAAGCCATCTTCAGGGTCCATAAGAAATTATACATATAGCCCCTCTTGAATAACGCCCCCTTTGATTTGAATAATCTTATTGGTTTTCTTCGCCAGCTCAGGATCGTGAGTTACCAATACAAGGGTAGTCCCATTCTGTTTGTTAAGGTCGAAGATCATATCTTCTATGATGGTACCTGTCTCCGTATCCAGATTTCCCGTAGGTTCATCTGCAAATAATATCTTGGGTTCATTGGCAAAGGCCCTTGCTATGGAAACCCGCTGCTGCTCTCCCCCTGAAAGTTGAGTGGGGTAGTGGGTGGCTCGGTCAGCCAGACCAACCAATTTGAGTAATTCCTCCGCCTTAGATTTAGCATCCTTTCTCTTTTTGAGTTCCAAAGGCACCATCACATTTTCCAATGCCGTCAGAGTAGGTAGCAATTGGAAATTTTGAAAAATAAAACCAACTTCTTTATTCCTGACTGCAGCCCTCTGATCTTCTGATAAGGTTTCCAGGGCATGCCCATTTAGTATAACACTTCCTGATGTAGCATAGTCCAATCCTGCACATAATCCCAGCAGCGTGGTTTTGCCGCTTCCGGAGGGGCCTACTATGGCTACACTTTCACCTTCTTCTATGGTGAAGTTTACATTATCCAGGACTGTCAATTTTCGGGAGCCGCTTTGGTAAGTTTTGGTGACGTTTTCTACAGAAAGGATATTCATGATGAAATAATAAGTATAGATCTAATTTAAAGCTAAACGTAACTGGCACGATAAACGTTTGTTTAAAAGTACGCTCTTTTGGCAAAATCAAAAAACATCTTTGATGGAAGTGTTCTTTTAATGTTAAAGCGTCACCATATTTACATATTATATCATTATATACCGTAGCATGAAATCGAGCCTGCCTTACGGCAGTCAGGCATAAATAAATTGTGACACTGTAAGACTGTCCAATATGTGCGATTCCATTTGATCATTTTAAAAACAAGTATTTACAAATGAAAACCAGCAATTTTAATTTTCTAGCATTACTATTATTTGTCCTTTTGGGATTTTCCTGTTCATCAAATGAGCAGAATACAGATGAAGTCGAGGTAGTCAGAGAGCAGGATGCCATCCCGGCTGATGAGCCAAAAACAATTCTCTTCTTTGGAAATAGCCTTACTGCAGGATATGGCATAGAGCCGGAAGATGCATTTCCTGGATTGATACAACAGAAAATCGACAGCCTAGGCCTGGACTATAGGGTGATCAACGGGGGGCTAAGTGGTGAAACAACTGCCAGCGGTTTGAATAGGCTAGATTGGTTTTTAGAAGAGCAGCCGGACATTTTTATTTTGGAATTGGGTGGGAATGATGGTTTAAGAGGGATAGCAGTGGAGGAAACCCGTAAAAACCTTGAGATGATGGTAGAACTGGTGCAGAGCCGATACCCTGATACTGAAATAGTGTTAGCTGGGATGCAGATACCCCCAAATATGGGAAGAGAATATGCCGATAATTTTCGGAGAATGTATGTGGATATAGCTGATGAACATGATCTGGTGCTAATTCCCTTTCTATTGGAAGGTGTTGGTGGAGATGCATCTTTGAACCTACCTGACGGAATTCACCCAACTGAGGAAGGACACAAGATTGTGGCAGAAACGGTGTGGGAACATCTTTTTCCGATATTATAAATTACAAAGTGATTAAAGATATACGGAATTCCTAAAAAGAATCTGCAGCTTTTATATCTCCAATAATTTTAATAGGAGTTTCCTTATCCTTAGGTTTGGATAATTATCTATGTCCTTTATAAATTTCTTTAAAAATTCAACTTTCATTGAGTTTCTTGATTACGTCAACTTCGTAAACCCTTTCTTGGCGATTTGTATCTTTCATTAGGAAAGTTAGTCCCAAGTCTTCCATGTTTTTTTGAGAAAGCGTTATGGAGTCCACGCCAAGTTTATTAAGTAAGTCCTGAAAAAATTTCAGTTCATCAGTATTTTTTGGAATTATATAATTGATTGCATATAATGAACTTAAGGATTTGGGTTAATAATTTCAAAATCATAAGGAAATACATTGTACCTACCTGCAGGTGTGCCAAAGCTCTGGCTGGTGCATGATTATAGATGAGGCTGTGCCTCACGAAACAGAATTGATTTGAGGCACAGGCTCATGATTAGATGGCCTAAGACACAGCCTTAAGACAACCCGATATCAGTCATTGGTCATCCAACATCCTAATAAGAATACCTCACCACACTTCCTTTCTCACCATCCAGCTCCACTTTGGCATATACGCCGATCTCCTGCTGGAGCTCTTCCACATGGGAGATGATGCCGACGATGCGGTTTTCGTGGCGGAGGGATTTGAGCGTTTCGAAGACCACCCTCAGGGAATTTTTGTCCAGCGAACCGAAACCCTCATCCAGGAAGAAAAAGCTTTGATCGGCACGGTTTAGAGATTTTACTTTTTCTGCTAGTGCTAATGCAAGACATAAAGATGCCTGGAATGTCTGGCCCCCCGAAAGGGTTTTTAGGAGTCGCTTTTTTCCACCATTCAGGTGGTCCAGTACCCAGAAGGTGTTTTCACTGTCGATCTCCATACTAAGGTTGTTTTTGGTCAGCTTCATAAATCGCAGATTGGCGGAGTGGCTCAAATCTTTTAAATAGATGCTGCTGACGTATTTAACAAAACCGCTACCTTGAAATAACCTGTCCAATTCTCTCAGGTTGCTCTCCCGTTTTTCTACCGCATCCAAATTCTTATTGAGTTTGGCCTTTTCCTCCAGCTTTTGCTGGGTGGTTTCCATCTGGTTTTGGATAAGGGCCAGCTGACTTTTGATATTTTGTAGAGCAGTTTTAGCCGTTTGGAGGTCATTACTCAACTGCTGGAATATCTCCTCCTTAAACTGGCTTACCTCTTTGTTTTGCTGCAGGGCCTCTAATCTATCCTTGGTGATGTCCCACTGCCGCTCAAATTCCCTGATGCTGTTTTCCAGTTGGGTCACATCCAGCTTTTGGTCTAGGATGGCTTTCAGTTCATGCTCAAGCTCAAAACCCATCTCCTGCATCTTGGTTTTCAGGCTGTCCTTTAATTTTACCTGACGGTCCTCGCAGCCTTTGAGGAGTTCGGTGAACTGATTCAGGTTGGCCAAATTGGTGGACTGCTTGCCTCTGGATTCGACCAATGCATCTTTGTTTCTCTGGATCTTGATCTCAAGCTGCTCGATGGCCTGCTGCACCTTTTGAATGGTGTTCTCTATTTCATCATTTGATTGGCTGAAATAGGGTTCGCAAAAATCCTTATGTTGGAGATCTGCTTTTTTGGAGGATATGGCTGATAGCTGTGCCGCATATTCGGTTTGGATTTTTTGAAGCTTTTCCTCATCCGTCTTGGAGTTAGTAGTGAGTTGCCCGCATTCCTGGCGTACAGACTTTAAACTTTGGAAGAGCTTATGTTGCTTG
>DATHVH010000096.1:0-13321 GCA_035461405.1 Anditalea sp. | reverse complement strand
AGGACACCGGAATAGGTATTTCAACTGAAAGGTTGCCTCACATTTTTGAACGCTTTTATCAGGGAGAGGCATCGGCCACCAGAACATATGAGGGAACCGGAATAGGACTGGCATTGGCTAAGGAACTTACGAACATGCTTGGAGGAACTATCACTGTAGAAAGTAATACTGAAAATGGAACAATATTTACTGCGGAGCTAATTTTTGAGAAGGTGGCTCATGATGCAGTAACTGAAATGAAGAACATAGAGCATATTCCTCCTTTGCCAATTGCAGAAAGTCAAACTATAAATATTGATAACCAAATATCGGCAGAGAATTCCAATGGTATTTTGCCTACTGTTTTGATTGTAGAAGACAATCCGGATTTAAGGCATTTCATTACTCAGAATTTGAAGGAAATGTATACTGTACTGGAAGCAGAAAACGGCCTTCAGGGATATGACATGGCTACCGAAATAATACCTGACCTGATTATTGCCGATGTAATGATGCCGGTAATGGATGGTATTAGCCTTAGTGATAAGGTGAAAAGCGATGAGCGGACTAGTCACATTCCTTTTATCCTGCTTACCGCCAGGGCTGATTCAGAAAGCAAAATTAGCGGACTGGAAACTGGCGCAGATGCTTACCTAACCAAGCCATTTGAAATGAAAGAACTCAAAGTACGGATCCATCACCTTATGAAGGGAAGGGAAAAACTTAGGGAAAAATTCAGCCGTACTTTAAGCCTAGAACCTTCTGAAATATCTATTTCTTCAACAGATGAAAAATTCCTCACTAAGGCTTTGGGCATCATAGAGGAAAATTTAATGAATACTGAATTTGATGTTAAATTATTCAGTAGAGAAATAGGGATGAGTAGAACTAATCTGCACCGAAAGCTTAAGGCATTGACAGACTATTCTGCAACAGAATTTATACGTGTCTATAGATTGAAAAGAGCAAAATACCTATTGGAGCAAAAAGCAGGAAATATAAGTGAGGTGGCTTACTCAGTGGGTTTTACCAGTGTAGGATATTTTACAAAATGTTTTAAAAACCAATACGGGCTAACTCCTTCTGATTTTATAAACAATTCATTTTGAGCTAAACTTTAACTTATTGTTGCTGAAAAATGATGGCTAGCCATTGTTTATAGTTTTAAGAAGATCCCATATTTGATCTGTCGACTCCCAGACCATTTTTTTTATTTATTTATAAAATAAGATTATCTGACGGTTTGCTACTTTTCACCATGATGTACAATTAGATTTCACCAATTTCCACTCTAAAATTTAAACCGGAATTCGTTTTCAACTGTAAAATATTAAACCACTTGAACTGCAATCTAAAAAAATAGGGAAAAAGATCCATGAGTAAAAAATGAAAATAACCCTTTGTATCATTGGGAGATAAATTTACAGTTACATGGATCTTTGTAAAAAAAAGGGAGGGAAGTTCTTCTTAATCTATTTTTCCTTTTCTAGTTTCTCTGGTCTGCACTTCATTCCAAAGGTGGATTCCACCGCATCATACCATGCCTCATCAGTTTGCGCATTCCAATCCACCCATTCCTCATCAGTTAAGGACGCCCTCCAACCCAAAAAAGGCCCAGCATCAGGTCCTGCCGTATGTCTCAATTGCCATGTACCATTTTCAACAATTTCAAGTATTTTCTCAGCAACCAAAGCTGCCGGTGTAGGGGTTTTAAGTGTTTCAGCAAAGAAACTTGCAAAACGTCGTACTTGGGGGTATAGTGAATCGATCTTTTCTGCTATTGCATGAGACATTTCAGTCGCAATGATACCAGGCTCCACGAGTGAAACTCGAATATTAAAGGGTTTTAATTCTTGTGCCAAAGATTCGGTTAGGGCTTCCAGTGCAAATTTACTGGCGCTATAGGCTCCCAATGGCGGACAAGCAATTTTTCCAGAGATTGAGCTGATATTGATAATACTGCCATATTTCTTTTGACGCATTTTGGTCAAAACAGCTTTTATACATCGGACCGCACCAAAATAATTGGTTTCCATTACTGCTTTAAAGTCTGCCATGGGTAACTCCTCCACTGACCCATGTCGCTCAATGCCTGCATTGTTCACCAGAACATCAATATTCCCGTGTTCCTGATTAATCTTATCGATGCATTGCTTTACTGAATCATCTGAATTTACATCCATTTGATAAATATGGATAGGCAGGGATTCTTCCTCCATTTGTTGCTTAAAATCGGCGGCATTTTCAGGGTTTCGCATAGTAGCAAAAACTATGTAGCCCCTACGGGCAAAGGCGAAGGCAGTTTCTCTGCCGATTCCCCTGTTGGTTCCGGTTATTAATACAGTTTTCATGATGGTATTGATTAGGATTAAAACAGCTCATAAAACAATTAGGAATCAATTCCTGCCTATAAATTTATTGAACATACGCCATAAGTGATGGTACATATGTTTCAATTAATAGTACTGAGGATATATCAGTGTTAGGGCGTTAAGCCTTATTGTTTTTTTTCCTCTGCAACATCTGTTACAGTTTATGGAACATTTAAAACACTTCATCTAAGCTGTATTCTTTAGATTTGTTCAAGATAAATCCCTAAGGAGTATATCCAAGAAAACCCATTTTTACTGGGCTTTAAATGAATTCATTTCCAAACCCGGAATTTTATGAAAACCAACGATATGATTTCAGAAGAAACAAAACTCTCCAAAATTGATACGGAAACATTCAAATTATCTCTTAGAGGAAAGCTTATACTTCCGGGGGAAGAAGGATATGATAAATCCCGAACCATCTGGAACGGAATGATTGACAAGTTTCCGGCAATGGTGGTCAAGTGTGCCGGACCTTCGGATGTAATAGCGGCCGTTAATTTTGCCCGTGAAAAAAAAATGCTATTGGCAGTGAAAGCAGGAGGGCACAGTTTTGCTGGAAGGTCTACCTGTGATGGGGGACTATTAATTGACTTGTCACATATGAATGGCGTCCGTGTAGATCCCGCCAATAGAATCGCAAGAGCTGAAGCCGGAGCATTACTGGCAGATCTGGATCATGAAACCCAGGAATTCGGACTTGCAGTCACTGCCGGAGTTGTTTCTCACACAGGAATAGCAGGATTGACTTTAGGCGGAGGGCAGGGGTATCTGATGAATAAACTTGGACTAACCATTGACAATCTGCTTTCTGTAGATATGGTATTAGCCGATGGGCGGTTTGTAAAAGCTTCCAAAACCGAAAATGAGGATCTATTCTGGGCCATAAGGGGAGGGGGCGGTAATTTTGGTGTGGTTACCTCATTTGAATACCAGCTGCACAAGGTTGGACCAGAAGTATTAGCCGGAATGATCCTCTATCCACTGGATCAGGCAAGAGAGATGTTACAGTTTTATAGGGATTTCTCTATGAACACTCCTAATGAGATGAGCATTATAGCAGGAATTTTTACCCTTCCGGATGGTCTCCGGGTCTTTTCGTTGGTGGTTTGTTGGCTGGGAGAATTTGAGGAAGGTAATAGACAACTGGAACCACTCAGGAAATTTAAAACTCCTATGGCAGATATGATAGGTCCGGTTCCTTATGTACAGCTTCAGAAAAGTCTTGATGCAGCTGTTCCGCATGGGATGCACAGATATAATAAAATGGGATATCTTCCTGATTTGAATGATGAAGTGATTGATATTATAGTTAGAAATACAAAGGAAATCAGTCCCTATTCCATTGTTTTATTTAATGTAATGAAGGGAGCGGTAACCCGCGTGGGGCGTGAAGACACACCCTTTCCTTATCGGAACAAGCAGTGGTATTTCGATATCACCCCGCAGTGGTTGGATCCTAAAGAAGGCGATAATCTGATTTCTTGGACCCGTTCCTTTTGGAAAGAAGTGGAGCCTCACACCCACGGAACTGCCGTAAACTGGCTGGCCGATGATGACGGTTTAGATAGAATAAAAGTTGCTTATGGGCCTAATTATTCCAGATTGGCCAGACTGAAACATAAATATGATCCTGATAATTTCTTTAGGCTAAACAATAATATACTACCGAATCCGAATGGGTAGAAATTAGAATAAGATGTATAAAAGTAAAATCAAAACGACATGAAAAATCAACTTAAAATTCCAGCAATTCTTCCCTTCGTATTTGGGTTAAGAAAGTTTATACTTGTAATGCTAGTGGGAATGCTATGTTTTCCCGTCTTTGGTCAAATGAGTGCAACAAAAACAGAAAATAAACCAGCGGTTAATTCTTTGCGAACTGGAACGGGGGAGGTAATTTCTATCCGTCATATCAAATTAAAATCTGATGTAAATCCGGAAGAATTTGAACAATGGGTAGTGGATTATTTTAATCCTGCATGGGAGGGATTGATTCCGGGTATGAGAAGTTTCATCGTCACGGGTGATAACAGAGGCAAAGCAATTGGGGAATATGCCTATTTCATCATTTACGATACCCTTAAAACCAGGAACGCATATATTCCGCAAGAAGGAAAAACTGCAGAATGGTTTAACGAATTATATATAGATTCTTTTGGAAAGCTTCATGGAGAATTGTTGGAGTTTTTAGATAACCCTTCGTTTTATGAGGATTATTCATCTTGGGTGGTTTTGAGGTGATAGTACATTAAAACTTCAGATGTGAATTTTATATACAATTTGCCATTGAGCTGAATAGGTAAATTGATAATTATGGTTTAATAAATAGACTATGAGCCTTTGGGAAGCTACATCGAGATTTAGGTATATCCTTTACCATAGTTTAGAATAGCAGGGTAAATATTAGAGACTTTACAGTGTTACTATAGAAGCTATACTCAACTGAAGGGGGTATTTGTCAAAAGATTTTCACATTATTATTTTACCATTCTATTTGAGGTTTATAATCTATTTATATATGAATGGTTAAAAATGGACATCGAAACATATGTACAAATATTTGGAACAATGGTAGAAGCTAATATTCGATTTGCTATTTAAATTACCTAAGAAAAATGGCTCAATGCGAGAGCGGAAAAGATCAAAATTTAAAACCTTACTTATATGAAAACGACAGGATTATTTAAAGGTTATTCAATTACTGTTTTGATGATTTTGGCTGTAACTATGAGTCATTTATCCTTTGGCCAAACAGTTCCCAGGACCATAGAAAAAACTCTTAATATTGGGCAAATCCCAATTGAAAAGGGTATGGTTATTTTGAGTAGGGATATCAAGTTAAAGCCTGAAGTTGATTCAAAAGTTTTTGATAATTGGATAAATGAATATTGGAATTTGGAATGGGAGGATTTAATTCCGGGGATTCAGTCCTACGTCGCTAAAAGCGAAAATGGACTTGATAAGCTATATGCTTATTTTTTAGTATTTAAACCTGCAAAGCTATCTAGTTCGATTAGTTTTGGTCCGGGGGAGGACTTACACATGTATCGAGAATTCATTTATTATGAACCTACCAAACACCTATATGATGAATTGTTTGAATACATTGAGATCGAACCATTTCTAACTAATATTTCCAGGTTTGAATCAAAATGAGTTATCTATTTGGACAATTGTAAATTAGCGTTCAATCCATGGCTAAGATGTCATCTAGGGGAAAGGTTCTATACTTATAGTTTGGTTTTTTCATGACAGCAAATGTTAATGCTAATATATCATTCCGAAAAAAAAATATTCATTTAAAAATAAATGGCTATGAATAAAGTTTTTGTATGAAAATTTTAAAATAGGTCAAATTAAAATCAATGATTTGTAAGGCTTTTTTTCCTATTATAGCTTTGAGGGAATATGTTGAATGTTATCAAATCAGACATTTCATGTTTGATAATAATTCTCAGCTTCCCTTCAAACCTTATGCGCCACGTCCTGAACAAACCCTTACCTTCTACCCAAGAGGCCACGAATTAGTGGAATATATTGAGACCGGTACCATAATAAAGCGTAGCAGGTCCCATCTCATAGGTCAGTTTACCGAACGTACTAACCGCCATTTAGGCAGCACCGATTTTTTGATTATCCTAGTAACTTTTCTTCCTGGGGTACTATATCGAATTACTGGTATTCCATTCTATGAATTGAATAATACTAGTGCAGATGCCGAGGCAATCTTTCCAAATGAAATCAGAAATGTGAACGATCGTCTGAGCAGCTCTAACAACTACGGGGAGATGATTGGTATAATAGAAGAGTTCTTACTAGGACTGGTAAAATCTATAAAAAGGGATAAACATCCTCTTGATAAGGTTACATTAAATTTGATTAAGCATCCTGAAAATACTTCTGTTTTACAGTTGGCCAAATCCAGTTTTTTAAGCCCCCGGCAATTTGAGCGGAAATTTAAAGAGCGTTTGGGTATATCCCCTAAACTTTTCACCCGTATTGCAAGAGTAACTAAAGCCTTTCGGTTAAAATATCATAATCCGAATATGGATTGGCTTAGCATTGCCTTGTGGTGTGGCTATGAAGATTATCAACATTTAGTTAAAGATTTTCAGGATTTCGCTGGCGTAAAACCCACAACTTATTTTTTAGAAGATGATAAATCACCTGAAAGACTGTTTGGGCTTCGAGATTCTTCTCTTTGAGAATGTCGTTTTTTTACCACCCGTTCTTACCCTATACTACCTAAATTTAGGTACTAATAAGCCCATTTAAGTTGCCAATTGGACTAATGAACGAAAATCAATAAAAAATAAAAACATACCTGGTAGTAAAGTATAATAATAAATGGCTTCTGTCTCATAACCAGAATATTATTGTTCAAAATTTATTATGTATTCTCAGATCTATGGCTACCCTTTATCTCATATCAAAAAAATCCTTTAAAGAGTTACTATTCATGTTTACCTGATTAATTGATAGGGATGGTGGAAATCCAATGTGGTTTTTATTTTTTTCAAAATCCTAAATTATAAAAAGATGAAAACGATTTTAATAGCCCTAATTTTTGCATTGATGCTTCCCTTTTACAGTATGTCAAACAATTCTATAACTACCATTCCCTTTCAAATTGTAAGAAATCTGGTGATCGTCCAAGCTTCAGTGAATGGTAAAGACGGACTCTTTATAATTGACACTGGTGTTAAAGATATTATCTTGAACAATCAATATTTCACTGGGAAATCTACCGGAGAAAAATTTTATGGAATTACCGGAAGTGAAATGGAAAAAGAAGTAAACTTCATAAAAATGAACCTAGGGGGATTTGCCAAGCAAGGCTTTGCAGTTATCGCCGATTTCTCTGCTTTAGAGAATATTTCCGGATTGAATTTATATGGGGTGGTAGGAAATAGTTTTTTTAAGAATTGCGAAGTAGTTTTTGATTATACCTTTCAGGAGGTGACCATATATCAATTAGATAGAAAAGGAAACCGATTAGACTCCAAATATATACATCAGAATCCATTAGATACCCTTTCCTTTACTTTCGAAAATGGTATTCCATATGTAGAAGTAAATGCAAAAGATAGGCTATTAAGAATGAGTGTGGATTCGGGAGCTACTGCAAATGTTATGAATATAAAGGAAATGGATCAACAGAATTATGAGATGATACCGTTAACAGACCATTCATTTGCAAGTTTCGGTTCTAAAAAAGTTTCTGTAAAGACTCTAAGTATTGACAATTTAATGGTTGGCAATCTATTCTGCCCCCCAATGAAAACCTTATTTATCAACTTGGATCACATCAATAAAAGTCAAAGTGGACAAGAATTGGATGGCATCCTAGGGTATGAATTTATGAGCAATTTCAGAGTTGCTATCAATTATAGAAAAAAGGAAATTTATTTATGGAACCGGGATACTGTAGAATTACAATGGGCTTTAGCTTCAAAAAAGAAAGCAAACAATGTTATGATAAAATTATTTACCTATTAGGTTGTATAATTCTTCCAGTGCTTATTGTATACCTTCAGAGATGATTTGGGTTCTGAGTGGTAGAGAATTGTTTAACTAAATTATTGCATAAAAACCTTTTTTGAAATTACTATGCAGCGGATAAAGTTGATCTAATTTGTATACATTTTCTGATTAGATTATTTGAGCGATGATTGGACACTATTCGAGAATTCATCTACTACGAACCCACCAAACACCTATATGATGAATTGTTTGAATACATTGAGATCGGACCATTTCTAACTAATATTTCCAGGTTTGAATCAAAATAATTATAGTAAATGATAATTCTGGAATACATTTTAACACTTATCCCATCTCTGCCTATAAACTGTCTTCGGGAATGCCGTGGGTTTTAATAGTTATCTTTGGACAACCACTACCAAACACCTATTAAGATGTCAATAATACTTATAACCACCTGCCTAATTTTCTAAGACTATCCAAATTATGAACAGGTGCAAATACATCTACAAAAGGAAGGGCAGCTTGCATTCCTGCCACTTCAGGACGATAGGATACATAACCAGCAAGTGGGTTTAACCATATCACTTTTTTCGACCGGCGCTGAATCCATTCCATGCTTTGCTGCAATAAAGGAATTTCGCCTGTATCCCAGCCATCACTAAAAATTATTACGATAGTTCTTTTATTGAACAATTGATTATGTGATTTTATTAAAGTGTTCAGGCTTTCGCCGATTTTGGTACCACCACTCCAATTATTATTTCGGGTTTCTAACAAATTAAGTATTGTAGTAAATTCATGATGTTTTAAAAGATGGGATATTTTTTCCATTGATGTACTGAAAGCAAATGTTTCAATCTTGCTAAATACCCGCTGGAAAGCAAATATAAATTGAAGTAGAAAGGGTACATATAGATCCATTGATTTACTGACATCGCACACCAGGACCAGTTTTGTACGGCTACGCTTGTGTTTTTTAAAATCAAGCTCAATAAATTCTCCGCCATGGCGCATGCTTTTTCTTACAATTCTTATCAGATCAGGTGTATTTTTTTTGTTTGAATGTGTAAACCGTCGGTTGAGTTGCGTATAAAACCGCCTGGACAATGCTTTTATACTTCTCATTAAATCATCCAATTCATCTGCAGGAATTGTAGAGAAATTTTTTTGAGATAAATTCTCTCCAATACTATAAGTGGCTGTCTCTTCTGTCTCATTATTTTGATTACCGTTTAACCATGCCTTTAAAGATTTAAAAGATGCGTCCTCTGTTCTTGGGGCTATAATTGAATTAATTTCAGCTTTTAATTTGGAATCTATGGCTTTATCTAATTCAGTCCAGTATTCAATAAATAATTGATCGAAATTATTCAGTTCATTCAGGCTTCTGCATAATACTGATTTTAGTGCCTGTTTAAAAATATATCTTTCATTGTAATCTATTAATTGCAATGCCTGAAGTGCTGTGGCTTCATCTTCCGCACTTAAGGTATAGCCATTATTCCGCAGAAATCTGCAGAACTGTACAATGTTTTTAGAAAGGGAAGTATGACGCAAGATCATATATCTTTGATTTTGGATTTTATCCCTGATTTTTCCAATAATTCACTCAGCGACATTTGTACCTGCCTTGTATCCTTCCAGTCTTTTAAAATTACACCCAATGTTTGTTCTACTATCTTTTTATCTAGGTAATCAATATGTAAGGCTGTCAAAGCCATTGCCCAATCCAGTGTTTCTGCGATACCAGGGGGTTTTTCCAATTTTATGGTTCTTAAGGTTTGCATAAATCGACAAATCTCTTCGCCTATTTTTTCGTCAATCCCTGGTACCTTGCTTTTAACAATCCTCCATTCTTTATCAAAATCCGGATAATCTATATAGAGGTACAAACAACGTCTTCTTAATCCTTCAGATAATTCCCTAGTTCGATTTCCTGTTAAAATAACTTGGGGGATGTGGGTTGCCTTTATCGTTCCGGTTTCAGGAATGGTAATTTGCCAGTCACTAAGCACTTCAAGTAAATAACTTTCAAACTCTTCATCTGAGCGGTCTACCTCATCAATTAATAAAACCGCTTGACGATGATGGGTAATGGCTTGCAATATGGGTCTTTTGATCAAAAAATCCTGACTGAAAATAGTCTCTTCTTTTTCACTCACACTCTGCACGGTATGCTCCACCAATTTTAAATGCAATAACTGCCTTTGATAATTCCATTCATATAGTGCATGTGTAGCATCGAGACCTTCATAACATTGCATGCGTATCAGATCGGTTTTCATTGCTTTTGCCATCACTTTCGCAATCTCCGTTTTACCAACACCTGCAGGACCTTCTATCAATAAGGGTTTATTTAATCTAAGTGAAAGAAATATAGACATACACACACCTTCATCAGAAATGTAATTCTGATCACCCATCATGTTTCTTATATCTGAAAGGTCAAGTTTGAGATTATTTTTTTCCATTGCTAAGAGGCGAAACTTTTTGGAAATTAGCCTTTATCGGAAATAAAGGAGGGGGAAGTAATCCCCCCTAACTCTTTTATTATACCAAATAAATCATTTTTTGTATTAATTTAAGCAACAGCCTGCAATGCCCTTTTAAGGTATACTTTTGCTAAATGCCGACGATATTCTTCAGAAGCAAAATTGTCCCCCAATACACTAATGCCATTTCCTATGTCATTAATAAAGGCATCGATATTAGCCACCTTCAATGACTTACCCGAAACAGCATTTTCTGTTGCCCGATCTCTAAAAGGAACCTCGGCAACACCTGTAAAGGCAATATTTGTTTTCCCATCTGGAAATCGAAGTACAGCACATCCCACGAGCGCAAATCTGGAAGCTGGATGGGAAAATTTCAAGTAAATCATTTTCGATCCTATTGGGGGAATGGGTATACGGATATTAGTAATTATTTCGCCTTCCTGTAACTTGGTAGTGAAAAGGCCTGTAAAATAATCGGTAGCTTCGATGATTCTAGAGCCATTAATTCCCCTAACCTCTAAAGAGGCATCCGAAGCAAGAACTAAAGCAGGCCAATCAGCAGCAGGGTCAGCATGTGCAAGGCTTCCACCTATGGTACCACGGTTGCGGACTTGAACGTCCCCAATCATCCCAGCGGCCTCTGTAAAGAAAGGTAAATGTTTATTGATGAGCTCATTAATTTTAATATCATGGTGCGTAGTGCCTGCGCCGATATTGATTTGTCCATCCTCTTCGTGAATCCCTTTCAATGAAGGAATATTAGCAATGTCCACCAGCCTTTCTGACTGACTTAAACGCATTTTTAAGGAAGGCAGGAGGCTATACCCACCTGCTAACAATTGGCCTTTCCCTGCGGAAATTTCTGCCAGAGCTTCTTCCACAGTTCCGACTTTTTTATATTCAAATGCAACTGGTATCATATTACATAAATTTACGCCCCATAGACTTTAAATAGCTTAAAGGGCTGTGAAAAGAATATTTTTTAAGGTTATCCACCGTGAGTTATATTACGCTATGTGCATGGGAAAGGGTAAATCTTTTATTACTGTAATCACTTAGTTTACCCATCTCCAAAGCTATCAATGAATTGAATTTTGCATCGCTCTCCAAACCCTCTCCGATGTCAAAGGCATGCGGATGTCTTTTACCTTATGACCACCACTCCATAAGGCATCAATCACCGCATTGACCACAGCAGGTGTAGCACCAATTGTACCTGCTTCTCCGGCACCTTTTACTCCCAGTGGATTGTGGGGACATGGTGTCACTTGATTGGCGGTTTCAAAAAGCGGTACATCTTCAGCTCGAGGCAAGCAATAATCCATATAAGAGCCATTTGTTAATTGGCCGTTTTCATCAAATTCTGCACCTTCATATAGAGCCTGACCAATACCTTGTACCACTCCACCATGAATTTGCCCATCAACAATCATAGGATTGATAATATTTCCTACATCATCCACCGAAATAAAACGTTTTAATTTTACCTCCCCGGTTTCTTTGTCTACCTCTACTACAGCTATATGGCAACCAAAAGGATAGGTGAAATTGGCAGGATCATAAAAGCTGTTAAAGTCCAAACCAGGTTCTAGGTCAGTAGGATAAACGTGTGGTATGTAGGCAGTCAAGGCAATATCTCCAAAACTTAATGATTTATCTGTTCCTTTTACAGTAAATTTGCCATGGGAAAAATCTATGTCATCAGTGCTAGCTTCCATTTTGTGAGCAGCTATTTTTTTCCCTTTCTCTATTATTTTTTCAATGCTTTTTACAATAGCACTTCCTCCTACAGAAAGGCTTCTGGACCCATAAGTACCCATTCCAAAGCCGACACTATCACTATCACCATGATTAATTTCAATATCCTCCATCGGAATCCCCAATTGATTGGATACAATCTGTGCGAAAGTTGTTTCATGTCCCTGTCCGTGGGAGTGGGAACCTGTATATACACTTATTTTTCCTGTAGGCTGCACTCGAACCTGTCCCACTTCAAAAAAACCTGCCCTGGCACCCAAAGCACCTGCTATGGCTGAAGGAGCTAATCCACAGGCTTCGATATAGGTAGAGAAGCCAACCCCTAACAATTTACCATTTTGGGAGCCCTCATTCTGTTTTTTCCTGAAAGATGCATAATCCAACATCTCCAAACCTTTGGTCAAAACCCCCTGATAGTTTCCGCTGTCGTATTGTAGCGCTACCTGAGTTTGGTAACCGGGCTGATCTACGCCATCAAATGGAGGAATGAAATTTTGAAATCTTAATTCTGCTGGATCTCTTCCCATCTCTAGTGCAGCGAGATCCATTAAACGTTCCAGAAGGTAAGTCGCTTCGGGTCGGCCAGCGCCACGATAAGCATCCACGGGAGTAGTGTTGGTAAATACAGCAGTAACATCTACATTTATTTTCGGGGTTGTGTACAATCCTTGCATGAGTGTCCCATATAGGTAGGTAGGTACACCAGTTGCAAAAGTGGAAAGGTAGGCCCCAAGGTTTGCCAGGGTTTTAACTCGAAGTCCTACAATTTTTCCATCCTGATCAAAACCCATCTCAGCTTTTGTGATATGATCCCGTCCATGGGCATCCATAATAAAACTTTCATGTCTTTCAGCTGTCCATTTTATAGGGCGCCCAATTTCTTTGGATGCCCAGGTAAGCAGTGCTTCTTCTGTATAATGAAAAGCCTTACTGCCAAATCCACCTCCTACATCGGGACCAATTACCCTTACTTTATGTTCTGGAACACCCAAAACAAATGCAGTCATTAATAAGCGTATCAGGTGGGGATTTTGAGTACTGGTATAAAGCGTATATTTTTCATTGGCGGCATCATACGATCCTATATAACTTCTCGGTTCAATAGCATTGGGAATCATTCGCTGGTTAATCAAATCCAAGGTGGTAATATGTGCAGCATTAGACATCGCTTGGTCAACTTCCTCCTTTGGGTTTCCGATTTGCCAATCAAAACAAATATTATTTGGC
>DATHVH010000095.1:0-20301 GCA_035461405.1 Anditalea sp. | reverse complement strand
AAAACCTTTTCCATTTCCCGCCTTACCTGGCTAGCTTTATAAGGGTAATTATTGTTCATAAATGAAAATGCATACAATTTATTACTCTTGGTTCGGATGAAACCAACTAGGCAGTGATTGCTTGTAATAGTACCAGTCTTGCCGAAAATATAGGGTGTAGGTGCCTGATAATTATTTTTTAAAGTACCACTAATTCCTCCTTTGGGAAGATAATCAAATAATTTATCATCAGGCATCACTCTATAGATTTTTTCCATCAGTGTAACCATTGATCTTGGCGTCATCAGATTATGTCTGGAAAGCCCGGATCCATCTACCCAAAGCGGTTCATCAGGTAGGTCAAATAAATATGTTTTCTTGATATAATCAATAGTCTTCTCGGTACTCAGCTCTTGATATAATGCATCGGATACCATGAGTAAAAGATGCTCTGCAATGAAATTATCACTTTCCAATAGCATTTCTTTATAGAGGGACTCAGTTCTAATCCCCTTTAATTCTTTGTGCTCTTTAGGTAACTTCTTATTGCTTGGAACTACTATTTTACCCAGTTCGGCACTTGCTAACTGTACAAAGGTCTGCTGAGATGTAAGGAATGGAACGTAGGTATTTCTACCATTATAAGTTCTTGGATTGTAATAAAATTCATTGGAGTGAAACTCTCGCTGCACATTTCTGACGTCTCTTTCACTGGTATTTAAACTGTTTCTGAAAAGGGAAGGGCTGATCTGGGGCCGGTTGTTTACATTGATCACTTTCGCAAGATTTCCATAAATGGGAAAAGGAGATTTTTCCGCCGAATATGAAAAATAATAATCATCCCATTGCCAACCGAACCCAAAAGCCTGATCATTCCAGTTGTTTTCTGAAAAGTGAATTCTATCATAAGCAGCGAAAAACTGCTTTAATCTGGGTTCTGGCAATGCATGATATTTCCAACTTGGATCACCTGTTCCCCAGATAGTCACTTCTTTGCCCTCCGACACATACCGTAGTATAGTCGTGCTATCTCCAAGTGACATTATAGCTGCATAGAATGTTAAAAGTTTCGTAGTGGAAGCTGGGATAAAATACAAATGACTGTTTTTTTCAAATACAGTATGCTGTTCATCCAGATCATATAAGCTGAAACCAGTGAGGTGGTTTTCAAAAAAAGATCCTCTACCTAAAAACCCATCCAATTCTATTATACGATCCCGCGCTGCTAATTGGCCAAAGGAAACATTAGCACAAAAAATGAGTAGAATCGTAATTAAACTATTTTTTTTCATTATAATATTTAGGATCAAATTACTATTTAGATGATACGGCGATGGCAAGAAATATCCAACCCAGTATAAAAGCTACGCCTCCAATAGGGGTAATAGCTCCCAGCCAGGTAATACCTGTTAAGGAGAGGACATAAAGTGATCCTGAAAAAATTAGTATACCTGCTGTAAAACCATAGCTTGACCATAGAAGCCATTTTCGAGGATAGGGTTGGTGTCCGATGATACCTATCATTACCAACGCTAAAGCATGATAAAAATGATATTTTACCCCTGTTTCAAAAGTAGCTATGCGGTTTTGAAGCTCCAGTATATCGGCCAATCCGTGTGCTCCAAAAGCCCCAATTCCCACTGCCAATGCTCCAAATATGGCTCCTACCTGTATTGTCTTGTTCATAATTAATTTAGTTTCTGCTGCCAAAGATAGCGCTTCCTATACGTACCATAGTACTTCCCTCTTTCTGCGCTATAAGGTAATCCCCGCTCATTCCCATAGATAATTCCTTTAATTCTATATTAGCAGGAAGTGGATTAGCATTTAGTTTTTCTTTCAATTTTTTTAAATCTGAAAACTCCTTTTGTATGGTTTGTTCATTATCTGTAAAAGTAGCCATCCCCATGAGCCCCACTATTTTTACATTATTTAATGCTTTAATTTCCTCTCCTTCTATGAGATCCAAAAGCTCAAATTCGTCAAATCCAAACTTAGTTTCTTCTTTAGCTATATGAACCTGAAGCAAACATGTGATGACTCTGTCTACTTTTATAGCTTGTTTATTAATTTCTTTTAAAAGTTTAATGGAATCTACACCATGGATAAGGTGGACGAAAGGTGCTATATATTTCACTTTATTACGCTGAAGGTGACCTATCATATGCCAATTTATATCTTTGGGCATTTGCTCCTGTTTATCCACGAGCTCTTGGACTTTATTTTCACCAAAATCCCTGATTCCTGCCTGATATGCTTCCATTAGCTCTTCTACAGGTTTGGTCTTGCTGACCGCTATAAGTTTGCATTCCGGATTTAAAAATGTGTTTTTTATCTGCGTTAGGTTTTCTTTTATGCTCATTCTTTTAAATTTACACTTTCAAAGATACTGTTTAGGATGTGGTTCGGCAATCGAAAGCATCCAATTTGTTTGATATTCAGGAAAAATAGAAAAATGGCAATACTAGGTACATTACTCAAGAGGGGGATAAGGTTAAGAGAATCTCTCGAACAAGAATATAGCTCACCTATAGAACTTCAAAAAAGAGAGCTAAAAAAGCTATTGATCTCAGCGTCCAAGACGGAGTTCGGCCAAAAATATAAATTCAAGCAAATTTTGCATGAATTTATAAAAAAGGGAAATACCTTTTATGATGTGTATAAATCAAGCGTACCTACCTATAATTATGAGAAAATCTATTCTGAATGGTGGTATAGATTAAAAGAAGGAGAGCAAAATATTACCTGGCCTGGGGCTATAAAATATTTTGCATTGAGTTCTGGCACATCTGGAAGTACTTCTAAGTATATACCTATCTCTAATGAGATGGTACATGCTATCCGAAAGACAGGAGTACGGCAGATTCTTGCCTTATCCAAATATGATCTTCCTGATCGATTGTTTACTACAGGTATTTTGATGCTTGGGGGCAGTACCGATCTTGAATTTAACGGGACGTATTTTGCCGGGGATCTTAGCGGGATTACTACTGGTAGGCTCCCTATCTGGTTTCAGCGATTTTATAAGCCGGGACTGGAGATAGCTAAAAATAAAAATTGGGGAGAAAAGATTGAAAAAATAGTCGAACACGCTCCCAACTGGGATA
Source organism: Anditalea sp. (assembly GCA_035461405.1). Classification (GTDB taxonomy): domain Bacteria; phylum Bacteroidota; class Bacteroidia; order Cytophagales; family Cyclobacteriaceae; genus Anditalea. Next base: position 17,215 of record DATHVH010000095.1, on the reverse strand, counting down.
TAGGTATTATTGTAGGAGTTCCGGCGTGGCTTCAAATCCTTCTGGAAAAAATCATAGAAAGATATAATCTTGACACTATACATGATTTATGGCCTAATCTGACCATATACGTTCATGGTGGTGTTAATTTCGAACCATACAGGAAAGGTTTTGAAAAACTGCTTTCTAGGCCGTTAATATACATGGAAACCTATTTGGCAAGTGAGGGTTTCCTAGCTTTCCAGGCAATGCCAAATCGCAAGTCAATGAGACTGGTATTGAATAATGGTATTTTTTATGAGTTTATCCGATTTACTGAGGATAATTTTGATGATGATGGCGAAATGAAAGAGGGGGCAATTACGCTCTCAATCGATCAGCTCCAAGAAGGTGTAGAATATGCCATTCTAATTACTACATGTGCCGGGGCATGGAGGTATCTCATAGGAGATGTAATTAAATTTGTGTCCTTATCACAAAATGAAATAGTAATTACCGGTCGTACCAAACATTTCCTCAGCTTATGTGGCGAGCATTTGTCAGTGGATAATATGAATAAGGCAATAGAGTTAGTAGAGAATGAGCTGAACATAGACATTAGAGAATTTACTGTATTAGGTAGACCTTACGGCACCTTGTTTGGTCACCATTGGTACATAGGGACGGATGATGTCATAGATTCTGATCAAGTATGTGCCTTGCTGGATGAAAAGCTTAAGAGTCTCAATGATGACTATATAGTCGAGCGACAACATGCACTAAAAGAGATTAAAGTAGATATATTGCCCCAATCTCTATTTTATGATTGGATGCGATCTATAGGCAAAGAGGGTGGACAAAATAAATTTCCTAGAGTACTGAAGGGTAAAAAGGCCGAAGAGTGGCTAGCTTATCTTCAAGCAAACAAAAAATGAACATTATAGAAGGGATTGGAATGGGGTTGCTGTTATCACTGATAATAGGCCCTGTTTTTTTTGCATTGATACAGAATAGTATAACCAAAGGATTTAAATATGCTGTAGCTATGGCTTCTGGGGTAATACTCAGTGATGCTTTATATGTGTTAATTTCCTACTTCGGAGTATCTTTACTGGCAAGATCCCCGAATATTGAAATCTGGTTAGGATATTTTGGAGGGGCTTTCCTGATTGGCTTTGGAATAGTGTCATTCTTCAAAAAAGGAATGAACAGGCCCAATTCAGGAGGAATAGTCTTTAATCAGCCAAGGAAAAGAATAGGATTTTTGAAAGGATTTTCCCTGAACGGGATCAATCCTTTTGTTTTGCTTTTTTGGGCATCTATAGCAGGCTTGGTCAAGCTTAGAGAAGACTTTACTACCGTAGACATATGGGGTTATTACCTGGGAATATTGATTACTGTTTTTACTATAGATGTGATAAAAGCGTATGGTGCCCAAAAAATAAAAAGGTTTATCACCGCCAGGCTCATGATGTACCTAAATAGGGGAGTGGCTATAATATTGATAGGTTTTGGGATTAGGTTACTGAAATTTGCAATGGAAAGTTAGGAGGTGTTTGTTGATTGAAAAGTAACGTAAGAAGGTTAATTCTATATTACTAATTCGTCATATTTAGACCATAGTGTCAAGGGTATTGGCGAAAGCTATATAGTATTACAATCCTCTTTTGTAGCCAAAACAAAACAACATTCTACTTCTAAATACCCTGGGTATCACCCATGGCAATTCAAAGTTTAACATCTAACTAAGTGGTCGGGAAAAAATGTCATCCTATTGAGACGATAAAAGTTATCTAGGTTATCATCTTTATCTAAAGGAAAGATGACAAGTATATAAACTAGATGTCAATCCAATAAAAAATTATTCAAAAATGTACTCTTTAATCCCATCCAAATAAAGAAAAACAACAAAGCCCAGAAAAGATAAGCTCTATAATAATCCTGCGTTTCTTTATACCTGTTTTCGATTATTTCCGCCTTTTCGAGAGCATCGATTTGGTCAAATATATTTTCAAGGGCATCATCATCCCCGGCTCTAAAAAACTGTCCATTTCCTATCGAGGCAATTTCTCTTAAGGTAGTTTCATCAAGGTAGCTTTCTATCATCTGGGGTCTTCCAAAGAAGTCAGTGCCATATGGTACCATTCCGTCCTTGCCTACTGCTATCGTATATATCTTTATATCCATAGCAGACGCTAGCTGTGCAGCAAAAATAGGATCCACGTTACCAGCATTATTATCTCCATCACTGAGAAGTACCATGACTTTAGATACGGCTTCAGATTCTCTCATCCTATTGGTCCCTGCAGCTAGAGCGCTTCCTATTGCTGTACCTTTGGCCTGTATCATATCAAAAGAAATCTCCTTTATAAGATCTGTCAGTAGAGAATAATCTGTAGTAAGAGGGGTGAGTGAATATGCTTCTCCGGAAAATACTACCATACCAATTCTATCTCCGAACCTCCCATTTACAAATTCCACCGCTGTTTCTTTGGCAGCTTCCAACCGGTTAGGTTTAAAGTCTTGTAGATCCATTGATTCAGAAATATCCATAATCAGCATAATGTCTATACCTTCAGTAAATTGTTCTACCTTTTCATTGGTCCTCTGAGGGCGTGCTAGTGCCACTGCTATCATCCACATAGCAAGAATAAAAAAGAGAGTAGGGATAAGCCTCAGGTAAGTCCAGGGGTTGGTCTTTGCCACACTTCTCGGCAAGGTCAACTCCAGCGATGAGTTTTTAAAATACTTTACCATTTTCCTAAGAAGGATCAGGAGGGGTATAATCCAGATAAAGTGGAGAGCCCAGAGATTTTCCCACTCAAAAGAGCGAAAGGTCTCTGGAAAAAACCATTGCCATGAAAGAAGATCGCTTAAATTATTTACGTTCATGGATGCTTTCTATTTTTTTATTGTACATAATTAAGCAATCGGCTTTTAAATTTTGGCAGATCTGTGGTAGATCCTCTGCTTGGCGTCCTGCATAAATGATCAGCTCTATCCCTCTTAGATCATTTAGAATTCCTTCTCTAGGTAGATCCAATGCTATCTCACTGGCTGTCCATTCTCTATATGGTTTATCAGATACGAGCTCAAGATAATGTTTCCAAAGGCCCAAAAGCTCATCTGCCCTATCGGGGCCGGGTTGTTTTACAAAGGCACGACTGGTTTTATCCCATCTTTTATTAAATCTTTCAAGTCTTCTTTTTTCTTTCCATATAAGATATTGATGACGAAGGTTTTTGCCCAGTGCTATATAAACCGCGATTGCTATGACCAGTAGCAATACCAATGCAATGATCAGGTATGGATAATTAAATTCTCCACGGATAGGCTGATAATGGTCATTGTCTCGAAATATTGGTTGGTCTGGAATTTCATCAATGGTCAGCTGTAAGTAAAGCTGGTCCTCTTCAGCAAAGTAGATTAAACTATCATATTTAAGAATTTCATATGCCGGTAAGGCAAAATTTCTTACAGGATCTAGAGAAAAATTCGATAGATAATAGATTACACTATCTTGGGTAAGACTGTCAGGCGTATAGGATATGTAAGTCTTTTTACCCAAATACTCCATATCGCCATAATTATAAGTCGAGTCGGGAAAAATTACCTGCTTTTGAGAGGGATATGTAGCTTTAAGTACATATGCTACCTTTTCTCCAAGTTTTGCAGAATCCTGTAGAAAATATCCTTCCACTTTCAGATCCTGTCCAAAGAGTGAAATGTTAATAAGCATAAGTAAAGGGATAAGAAAAGACGCTGATTTACCCACGTTTCATGGTTTTGTTTCTGTGCTTAAATAATTCAATTAAGGGTAAGACGATGTCTTCTTTCGTATTGATAGTCAGGTAATTAATTTGACTTTTTTTACACAGTTCCTCGAAAGCAGATCGCTCTGAGGTAAAAGTGGAGGAGATTTTTTTTGAAAAAGATCTAAAAGCCGTATTTACCCATGTGATCTTATCTTCTTCTTTATCATAAATAGGGATAATTCCCAGTGAAGGTAGCTTTGATTCCCTAGGGTCAGTTACCTGGATAGCCACTACATCATGTTTTTCAGCCATTGCTCGGAATGGTCTTTCATAATCATCGTCTATAAAGTCTGAAATCACTATGATAATACTTCTTTTTTTGATCAAATTCAGGGCAAATATAAACATGTCATTCAAATTTGTTTTGAGGGATTTGTTTTCATGCTTAAAAATTCCTCTGATTATTTTTACGCCCTGTCTTTGCCCTTTTCCTGGCAAAATTACTTTTTCTTTTTGATCTGTAAAGGAAATGAGTCCTACCTGGCTTCCTTCATATAGGGCAGCTAATGTCAGTACTCCTGCTATTTCCTTTCCTACATCTATCTTTTTTCTTTTTTTGCTACCTATATCCTGTGACCCACTGATATCTAATAGAAAGTATACTGACTGATCTTTTTCCTCTTTAAAAGTTTTAACAAATGTTCCGTGGCCTTTGGCAGATACTTTCCACTCTATCGTTCTGACATCATCACCATACTGGTAGGGGCGAAGGTCATCAAATTCGAGACCCGCTCCTTTAAAAATGGACTGATAATCACCCTGAAGATGGTTATTGGCCACTTTTCTAATCATGATTTCGTACTTTCTGAGTTTCTTAAGCAGATGCTTCATTAAAGTATTTTTTCCAAATTTAATGGACTAGGTTGAATAATAAAATGTGTACTGGACATCATATTATTTAATTTCCTCGGAATTGGCTAATTTTGGGGTGTGAAAAAAATATTAATACTTACTACCTCGATTATAATAGCTGTTTCCTGTGCCAATAACGACAAACCTACGGGATTATTGGACAAGGACAAAATGGTGTCAATGATGGTGGACATACATTTAGTAGAAGGCATAGCGAGTTCTCTGCCCATACCATATGATTCTTCACAGAAAGTATATCCTTACCTGGAGCAGCATGTATTCGAAAAACATGGTGTACCGGATTCGGTCTATATCCAAAGTTTGCAATATTATCTCAGAGATGCTAATGTGATGGAGGAACTTTATAGCCGCACTATTGATTCACTGACAGTAAAACAAAATATAGGAGAGCAATAAATATGTTATATCCGAATAATCTTGAGAGCAAGATTAATTTTGATAAAATCAAAGACCTTATAAAAGCAGAATGTACTAGCATCATCGGTGCTGATTTTGTTTCTAAAATATCTTTTTCCAAAGACCCTGCACTTATCCAAAAGTTATTGGATCAGACAGAAGAGTTTCGTCAGATTTTACTTTCAGGGGAAATGTTTCCTTCTTCTAATTTCCTAAACATATATCCATATCTTGATAAGGCCAAAATAGAGGGTACTTTTCTGTATGAAGATGAATTTTATGAAATTAAGCTATCATTAAATACCTTGGATGGCTGTACTTCATTTTTGTACAAGAATCAGGAGGAATATCCTGTTTTGTTTCAGCTGGTGGGTATGGTGACATTAAACGACACCTTACTTCGAGCTATCGAGCGCGTGATAGATGATAAAGGTAAAATAAGGAGTAATGCATCCAAAGATCTTGGGATCATTAGGTCCAGTATAATCTATGAAGAAAATAGACTAAGAAAAGTTCTCGATCGAATTTTCCGAGAAGCTAAATCCAAAGGCTATACCCCTGATGATGCCTCGCTGACTATCCGTGGAGGCAGGATGGTCATGCCAATTTTGGCAGAAAACAAGCGAAAAATAAAAGGGTTTGTTCATGATGAATCAGCCACAGGACAGACGGTATATTTAGAGCCAGCGGAAGTGCTTGATATTAACAATGAGCTGAAAGAGCTGGAATATATGGAGCGCAGAGAGATCCAAAGAATCCTCACCCAGCTTACTGATGCCCTCAGACCTTTTATACCAGAACTAAGAAGAGCATTTCACTTTCTTGGTATGGTGGACTTTATCAGAGCTAAAGCTAAACTTGCGCTGAAAATCAATGCCAGTAAACCTCAGCTGGAAAAATCGAAAGTGATAGAATGGTATAATGCCAGGCATCCCCTTCTAGAGATGGCTCTTAAACAACAAAGTAAACCCATCACGCCATTAAATATTAACCTGGATCATAACAGGCGGTTACTTGTAATCTCTGGGCCTAATGCTGGGGGAAAGTCGGTAACATTGAAAACAGTAGCCCTTCTTCAGTATATGGTGCAGTGTGGGTTGTTGATCCCAGTAGATCCCCACTCTAAATTTAGCCTATTTAATCATCTTTTTATTGATATAGGAGATGAACAGAATATAGAAAATGATCTCAGTACCTATAGCTCCCATTTAATGAGCATGAAATACTTCACCCAGTTTGCAGATAAAAAAACCATATTTTTTATCGATGAATTTGGTACAGGTACAGAGCCTCAATTTGGCGGAGCTATAGCTGAATCAATATTGCTGCAGCTGAATAAAAGTGGTGCATATGGAATCATCACCACTCATTATGGTAACCTAAAGCAACTCGCAGATAAGAACCAGGGAATGGTAAATGGTGCGATGCGCTATGATGTAGATAAATTAGAACCTTTATACCAACTTGACATAGGTAAACCTGGGAGTTCATTTGCATTGGAAATAGCCACCAAAATTGGGATATCCAAGGAGATCATAGCCTACGCCAAAGAACAGATAGGAGAGGAGCGGGTCAGATATGACCGGCTATTGAACAAACTGGAATCAGAGAAAAATAAGTATGACCAGATCTTACTAGAAACACAGCGTAAAGACCGAATCCTTACGCAAAGAATGAAAGAATATTCGGATCTCAAAGAGGTACTAGAAAATACTAAGAAACAGCTTATCCAAGAAGCCAAAGTAGAAGCTAAGCAAATTTTAGATCAGGCTAATAAACAAATAGAAGCTACTATACGGAGCATAAAAGAAAGTAAGGCAGATAAAGAGGCAACCAAAAAAGCCCGTACAGAACTTGATGAGCTTAAAATTAAAGTAAAGCCTGAAAAAATAAAGATCAAGCAACCTGAAATTAAGGTCTTAGAGGGTGAAATCCAGCCAGGGGATCATGTCAGGTTAAAGGATAATGGTGCCATAGCTGAAGTGATAGCTATTAAAAACAAGGACGTAGAGATCAGTATAGGTGATCTAAAATCCAACGTGAAAATGGCACGTCTTGAAAAAATCAGTAACACTACCCTGAAGAAAGAAAAAAAATCGCTTAGCAAAAGGACGACAGGTTATGATACGTCGGCAGCTATGCGAGAATTTAACGTCAATCTGGATCTTCGCGGCAAGCGTGGTGAGGAAGTGCTCGCAATAGTAGAAAGATTTATAGACGAAGGTTATATGCTGGGTCTAAAAGATCTGAGAATAGTACATGGCAAAGGGGATGGAATTCTCAGGGATATCACCAGAAACCTGATCAGAGCTATGCCAAGTGTGGCTAAATATGAAGATGAACATGCTGATAGGGGTGGTTCAGGAGTTACCTTGGTCACCTTAAAACAATAATATGGGACGGTGAAAATCTCACCGCCCTTATTTATTATTTTTTTGTTAGTTCCATTACATATGTACCTGCCACTGCGGTAGTTCTGGCTGCGGGGGGCATAGGAATAGTGAAATTCAGCCGAAGATTATCCGCATTTCTAGTAACCTGAATTTCTTGTCCCGCGGCAGGCTGGTTTCCAGTTAATATCACTCGATCCAGATTGTTTCCTGTTATAGACCAATTTCCGCTGGGATCAAAAATATTATTACTGTTTACGGTGCTATAAGTCCTATTTTCATTAGCAGCATTAAAAGTTATTTCAAACCCTGTAAAACTGGCAGTCTGGGCTACACCATCTTTTGTTACGGAACCCCCATTTTCTAAGCTCCAGGTAGCACTACCATCATTGGCAAGTCTTTCCACAGCTATTTGTTCTGGAGTTTTTAGCTCTGGTGCAGGATCATCTCCACCACAGGAAAACATAAAGATGGATGCTAATAAAATAAAAATGGATGTTAATAAAGTTTTTTTCATATTGGGGAAGATTCGTTGCCTGTAAATTTAATGATCTAATTCGTATTTCAAACAGATGGTTTAAGCTTATAATTTTCCATTTTAATAATTTTGTCGCAAAATTCATATTCCCGTGGATCATTTGAACATATCAAAATTGTTTTTGCGTCTCCATATTTACTTATCATTTCTAGGTACCAATCTATTCCTTTTTGGTCGAGATTAGAAGTGGGTTCATCCAGCAGCAGTAAAGGGGCTTCAGAGAAAAAGCATAAACCTAATTTAAGTCTTTGTTTCATTCCACTTGAAAAATATTGGATCTGTTTGTTTTTTGACTCTTTTAGATACATGATATCCATCATATCATCCAAAGTTATTGTATTGATTTTATTTTTAAACTTAAAGTGAAAAATAAGCAATTCTTCTAAAGTGAACTCTTCGGGAAGTTCCAGATAAGGAGCACTAATAGTCAAATAGGTAAAAAAATCTGTTTCAGGTATTTCGATTAGGTCCTTCATATAGCTGACCTTACCGTCTGTTAAGGGAATGACCCCAGCTAAGCATTTTAATAAGGTGGATTTGCCTGAACCATTACTGCCGGTAATTGCTACTTTTGCTTTAGGCTCCAAGGCCAAGCTGACGTTTTTAAAGATCCATTCATATTGGAATCTTTTGCCAGCCTGGTCTAAAATAATACTTAGCATATCAGTTGATATAGCCTTTCATGACGCCCCGTTCAGAAGATCGTATGAAATTTATAATTTCATCTCTTTCTTTCGTAGCAGGCAGGTTAATTTCTATTTCTTCCAGCGCTCTGCTATTGTTTAGGCTATTTAAGAATAGATATCTATAGACTTCTTGGATATTGCTTATAGCTTCACTTGAAAATCCCCTGCGTCTCAAACCTAGAGAATTTACACCCGCATAGCTTAGCGGTTCACGGGCTGCTTTAGTATAAGGAGGGACATCTTTTCTAACCAAAGAGCCACCAGAGATCATGGAGTGGACACCTACTTTTACAAATTGGTGCACTGCACTGCTACCACCTATAATGGCATAATCGTCTACTATCACATGACCGGCTACCTGTACAGCATTAGCTATGATGACATTATTTCCAATGGTGCAATCATGTGCTATATGCACATATGCCATAAGTAGACAATTGCTGCCTATTTTGGTAGTCCTTTTATCCAAGGTGCCCCTACTAATAGTGACACATTCTCTAATAGTGGTATGATCGCCTATTTCTACAGTCGATTCCTCCCCCTGAAATTTCAGATCTTGAGGAATAGCTGAGATTACTGCACCTGGGAAAATTTTACAGTTTTTGCCAATTCTTGCTCCAGGATAGATAGTGACATTCGAACCTATCCAGGTACCATCTCCGATTTGGACATCATCGTGAATTGCCGTAAAAGGGTCTATAGTGACATTTTCTCCTATGACTGCATTCTCGTGTATGTGGGATAAACTACTTATCATACTTCTTTTCTTACTATGCTAGCTGTCATTACGGCTTCGCAAACCAAAGTGGTACCTACATAGGCTTCACCTTTCATTTTTGCTATGCCTCTTCTGATAGGAGCTAACAGTTCACATTTAAAAATTAATGTATCTCCTGGGATCACCATCTTTCTAAATTTACAGTTTTCTATTCCCAAAAAATAGGTCCAATAATTTTCCGGATCATCTACTGTGCTCAGTACTAAGATGCCGCCCGTCTGGGCCATTGCTTCCACCTGAAGTACTCCCGGCATTACAGGATTGTTTGGAAAATGGCCCATAAAAAACGGTTCATTTATAGTGACGTTCTTTACTCCTGCTACTACGGTTTCATCTAAATAAATAACCTTATCCAATAACTGGAATGGATACCTGTGGGGGAGTATATTGCTGATCTGATTAATGTCGAGAACAGGAGGGAGTTTAGGATCATAATGAGGTATATGGCTCGGACCAGATTTTTCCATGGCCCTCTTTAATTTTTTTGCAAAGGCCACATTAGCTGCATGGCCAGGTCTGGCCGCCAAAATCTGAGCTTTGAGTGGTCTGCCTACCAATGCCAGATCTCCTACTACATCAAGCAGTTTATGTCTGGCTGGTTCGTTTTTATATCTTAGCTCCACATTGTTTAAAATACCTTCCTTCCTTACTTCTACTTTAGGCTTATTAAACATTCTAGCTAAAGAGGCGAGCTCTTGCTCCTCTACTACTCTGTCCACCACTACGATAGCATTATTTAAATCTCCGCCTTTTATAAGGTTTTGATTATAAAGCATTTCTAGTTCATGTAAAAAACAAAATGTTCTGCAAGAAGCTATTTCAGCCTTAAACTGGCTTATATCTGTAATGGAAGCATGCTGACTACCTAATACAGGAGAATTATAATCGACCATAACAGTGACCCTATAGTCATCCAGAGGTAATGCAGCCATTTCCACTTCTCTCGCCGTATCTCGATAGTGAATACTTTCGGGAACCTCAAAAAATCTTCTTAAAGCATTTTGCTCTTTAAATCCAGCTTCTTCCAATACATTAATAAACTGGATAGAGCTACCGTCCATGATGGGAGGTTCTGGACCGTCCAGTTGGATTAATACATTGTCTATTTCCAAACCTACCAGGGCAGCAAGTACATGTTCTACTGTAAATACCCGCGCACCACCTTGTTCTAGTGTGGTACCTCTGGAAACATCTACTACATTGTCCACATCGGCATCGATGATGGGCTGGCCTTCAAGATCTGTTCGCTGGAATTTGTAACCGTGATTGGGAGGAGCCGGGACAAATGTCATAGTAGTCACTACCCCGGTGTGTAATCCTACTCCGGTGACTTCGACCTGCCTTCCTATGGTATGCTGTTTTACTTTCATTAAGAATATTAATTTCGAATTTTTAAAAATTCGTTATATATAACCTGCAAATTTATTGTTTTTTTTCGAGATCCTTTACTTTGTTTTGAAGCTCCGGCAATTTTTTAAATACTGCATAGGATTTCAGGAAATCTTTGAAGTCAAATCCCATATATCCTAAGATAGTCGTTCCTTCTTCAATAATAGACTTTGAAATGCCCGTATTGGCTCCAATGGAAGTCTTATTTGCAATTTTTATGTGACCAACTATTCCGGCTTTACCTCCTATTATACAGTTTCTACCTATTTCGGTTGATCCTGATATTCCTGCTTGCGCTGCTATTACCGTGTTTTCTCCAATTACGACATTATGTGCCACCTGAACCTGATTGTCTATCTTAGCTCCCTTTTTTATTACAGTGGATCCCATAGTAGCTCGGTCTATAGTAGTACCTGCTCCTATACTTACATTATCTTCAAGAATCACATTTCCTAGTTGTGGTATGTTTTTGTAAGTGCCGTCTTCCTGTGGAGCAAAGCCAAAACCATCAGAGCCAATCACCGCATTGGAATGAATTTCACAATTATTTCCAATTTTGCAGTGGCTTAAAATTTTTGCCCCGGCATGCAGTGTACAATTATCTCCTATAATCACCTTATCCCCAATCACGGCATTTGCATAAATCTTTACATTTTTGCCAATAGTGGTATTCTTGCCAATATACGAAAAAGCTGCCCGATAACCATTTTCACCTATTGAGCTGGATTCATCTATATAAGAGGGCTGTTCAACACCTTTTTTGTCTTCTCTTATCATGAGGGCATAGGCTTCCAGTAATTGGGTAAATCCAGAATATGCATCTTTTACCCTGATTAATGTGGTACTGACAGCTTTGGTAAGTTTGTGATCCTCTTGCACTATTACTGCACTGGCCTGAGTAGTATAGAGGTAAGGTTCATATTTTAGATTGGAAAGAAAGCTTATACCACCTGGTTTTCCTTCTTGAATTTTATCTAATCTGCTTACTTTCTGCGAACCATCTCCTTCTACTTTTCCGTTCAAAAGTTCAGCAACTTGACTGACGGTAAATTCCATGGATTTTAAGTTAGTGTGATGGCAAAGTTAAATTTTTAGCTCGACAAGCGTAATGTTTTTTTACTATTTTGCTCATAGCTTTAATATTTGGTAGGTCAGCTGCCTGGGCTACATCGATTACTTCGCCTTTTTTGGTATAGATAAGGATTCTGTCTTTAGCCACATAGGCATTGTTACTGATACTGCCATACGAGAAGAAATATGATAAATCTTCTTTTGGTATATCTAGTTTTTTTAACAATTTAGATTTTATTTCTTCCAATTCAAATTCAGTAAAGGGAGCACTTCTGAGGTCAATTTTAAAAAGATTTCTGTTTAGAAACATATTCGAAATATTATTCAGCACATAATCACCATCCTTTTTCCATTGTTTGATTGCCCCCCAAATGTCATAATCGTCCAATTCGGTGAAAATGTCCAGTAGTTCCGGTGATTTTTTAAAGTCTTCCAGCCGGTAATTGTTTTGAAGAAGGTGGATAAATGCATCAGATCCTTTAAGATTGGTGCCTGACTGCTGTACATCTTTGGCTCTCGTGATAAGATTTATAAGCATTTTTTCTGCACTGACTGTGGTTTTATGCAAATAAACCTGCCAGTACATCAGCCGTCTGGCACTCAAAAAGTTTTCTATACTGTAAATCCCTTTTTCTTCTATAACCAAGGCATCATCTTTGATATTCATCATCTTGATAATTCGGTCAGCCCCAATTGTTCCTTCTGATACACCTGTGAAATAACAGTCTCTCTGAAGGTAGTCAAGACGGTCTATGTCCAGTTGGCTGGAAACCAGTTGATGGAAAAATTTTCTTTCGTACTTTCCTGTAAAAATTTCAAGTGCTAGGTCCAACTGATTGTTGAATTCCTTGTTTAATGATTTGATGATCATCAAAGACATCGACTCATGATGGATGTCTTTTAACAGACTGAATTCAAGGGCATGGGAGAAAGGTCCATGACCTATATCGTGTAGAAGAATGGCGACAAGGGCCGCCTCATATTCATCATTATTTATTTCGTGACCTTTATTACGTAAATTGTCTAAAGTAATGCTCATCAGGTGCATAGCCCCCAGAGCGTGATGAAATCTAGTGTGCAGGGCACCCGGATATATGAAGTCAGTCAAACCCAACTGTTTGATTCTGCGTAACCTTTGGAAGTATGGATGGTCTATGATGGCAAAGATGAGTTCGCTGGGTATGGTAATGAAACCGTAAACAGGATCATTAAGAATTTTGTGGCTTTTCAAGGACCTGTGTTTTTTGATAGAGGTCAAAAGTAATTATAATTTTAAAAGATATAAACCTATTGATATGCAAAAATTTAAAATCCTTTGGGCAGACGATGAAATTGATCTATTGAAACCCCACATTATGTTTCTCGAGCAGAGGGGCTATGAGATCACTACTGTAAACAGCGGCGTTGATGCTATCGAGAAAGTGGAGGAGCAAAATTTTGATGTTATTTTTCTAGATGAAATGATGCCAGGGATGACAGGCTTGGAAACACTTCAGCAAGTGAAAATACTTAAGCCCCAGACACCCGTAGTGATGATAACTAAAAGTGAGGAAGAGCATATTATGGACGATGCTATCGGTGGTAAAATAGCCGATTATCTCATCAAACCGATCAATCCAAACCAGATTTTGCTATCCGTAAAAAAAATCTTACAAAACAAGCAATTGATTACGGAAAAGACCAATCTTTTTTATCAACAAGATTTTCGAAATATCAGTATGGCGTATAATGATGCTATTGACCATAAAGAATGGACTGATATATACACAAAACTTACCTATTGGGAGCTAGAAATTGATAAAACCGAAAATAAAAGCATGCAGGAAGTATTGGAAACCCAAAAAACGGAAGCCAATTCAAACTTTGCGAAATTTATAAAAGAAAACTATTTAGACTGGCTGAATGAGCCCAATATAGAAAAACCCATCCTTTCCCATCAGGTAATGAAAGAAAAAGTTTTTCCGAAACTAAAGGAAAACAAACCGCTATTCTTTATTGTAATTGATAACTTAAGGTTGGACCAGTGGGAGGTGATAGAACCACTTATCAGTCCTCACTTTAATGTAGTGAGTGATGAGACGTACTATAGTATATTGCCTACTACTACTGCTTATGCGCGAAATGCCTTATTTAGTGGAATGATGCCTTCTGAGATGGCTCGCTTTCATCCAGAGCTCTGGGAAGGGGAGGATACTGATGAGGGAAAGAATAATCATGAAGAAGAATTTTTAAAAGTCAATATCCAAAAGAATCGGCTGAATATTAAATCCTCTTATAACAAGATTCTTCAGGTAAATCAGGGTAAGGCTGTACTTGAAAATTTCACCAATCTTATGAATAATGATTTGAATGTGCTGGTATATAACTTTGTAGATATGCTGTCTCATGCCAGAACGGATATGAAAATGATAAAAGAACTTGCTCCAAATGAGTCTGCCTACCGATCACTCACCGAAAGTTGGTTCACCCATTCATCACTATTTGAACTTTTTAAAAAAATAAGTGAGGCGGGTGCAGAGGTAGTGGTCACTACGGATCATGGTACTAAAAGAGTGCATAGACCTTATAAGATTATTGGTGACAGGACGGTTACTACAAATTTAAGGTATAAGCAGGGGAAAAATTTAAATTTTGAATCTGGAAAGGTTTTTGAGATCAGGAAACCTGAAGATGCTAAGTTACCAAAGTTTAATATTTCTACCAGTTATGTGTTTGCTGTGGAAGATTATTTCTTTGCTTATCCTAATAATTACAACTATTACGTAAATTATTATAGGGATACCTTTCAGCATGGAGGAGTATCTTTGGAAGAAATAATCGTACCTTTGGTGCACCTATCACCTAAGAATTATTAGTTTGGAAAAAATTTATTGTTCACAACTTTCTCAACTTCCTGATGCAGCTGAGCGCATCATCGAAATTTGTAAAGATGAAGCTATTTGGGTATTTAAAGGTAGGATGGGAGCTGGAAAGACTACCCTTATAAAAGAAATAGCCAAGAAATTTGAAGTGGTAGATAATGTAAGCAGTCCTACTTTCTCTATTGTTAATGAGTATAGGGATGTAAAAGGCTTATCCTATTATCATTTTGATTTTTATAGAGTAATGAACGCTGAGGAAGCATTGGATATAGGAGTAGAAGAGTACTTTTACAATGGAAATTATTGTTGGATAGAGTGGGCAGAAAAAATTGCCGAATACATACCTGTCGATTTTGCATTGATAGAGATATCGGCAGCTGAAAGTGAAGAGAGGGTAATCACCGTAAACATCATTAAGGATGGCAGATAAAATGGCGGAAGTAGCTACAGAGACCGGGGTATACCCTAAAGAATCTGTAGCCAAAGTAAAAAATTCAAAAAATTCAATACTTATAGGATTACCTAAGGAGGTTGCCTTCCAGGAAAAAAGGGTAGTTCTTACTCCAGAAGCCATAGCCTTACTGGTAAATAATGGGCAGCGTGTGATGGTAGAAACCAATGCAGGGAAATATTCCAAATTTTCTGATAAGGATTACTCGGACGCTGGCGCTAAAGTGGTCTATAGTGCTAAAGAAGCTTTCGATGCTGAAGTTGTATTAAAAGTTGAACCCCCTGTAGAGGAGGAGATTGGCTATATGCGACCCGGATCTTGCCTGATCTCAGCACTTCAGCTGGGTAAACAAAATGCGGATTTTATCCATGCCCTTAATCGCAAAAGAATTACTGCTGTAGCTTTCGAAAATCTGGAAGACAAAGTGGGGGGTATGCCTGTGGTAAGAGCAATGAGTGAAATAGCAGGAAGTACCGTGATGCTGGTAGCAGCAGAATACCTCAGTAGTGTAAATGATGGTAAAGGTCTTATCCTGGGAGGTATTACTGGAGTTCCGCCCACCCAAGTGGTAATAATAGGCGCTGGTACTGTCGCAGAATATGCTGCCAGAACTGCATTAGGGCTAGGAGCCAGTATTAAAATTTTTGACAATCATATATACAAACTAAGAAGGATCAAACAACTCCTTGGCCAACAGGTATATACTTCCACTATAGATAATTACACCTTAGGACAAGCTCTGAAAGAAGCTGATGTAGTAATCGGGGCCTTAAGGGCTGAAAAAGGAAAGACAAAAGTAGTGGTATCAGAAGAAATGGTAGCCGCTATGATGCCAGGCAGTATAATTATCGATGTGAGTATTGACCAGGGGGGCTGTATAGCTACATCAGAGATGACTACACATAATGAGCCTACTTTTAATAAATTTGACATTATCCATTATTGTGTTCCTAATATAGCTTCAAGAGTATCCCGTACCGCCTCGGTAGCTTTGAGTAATATTTTTACTCCTATATTATTACAAATGGCAGATCTAGGCGGAGCTGAAGAAATGATATTTAACTACAAGTGGTTTATGAAAGGGGTATATACTTATAGAGGAAGCCTAACAAATGCACATCTTGGTAGAAAATTCCTCATGACACACAAAGAGCTGCAGTTGCTTTTAGCAGCACGTTATTAACTCAATAAGTTTTGTCGAAGCAAAAATTCTAGCTGATCGTTGGCTTTTAACAAACTTTTGGTCAGCTGTGCGTTCTTTTTTCTAAGGTCAAAAACTTCGTAGGCATTTTTTACCACTGTCCTCATATAGTCTTCTTCCCACGGTTTGGTCAGGTAATGGTAAACTTGACCTTTATTGATTGCATCGATTACGGCTTGGATATCAGTATATCCTGTTAGTAGAATCCGCATTGGTTCAGGGTGAAGGGGAATTATAGATTCTAAAAATTCCACACCTGTCTCTTGGGGCATTCTTTGATCAGTGATGATGATATCTATAGCCTCTTCTTCAAGAATATTTCTAGCTTCTTCAGCAGACTCTGCCAAGAAAATTTGATATTCTCTCCTAAAAGTTGCTTTGAATGCCTGAAGATTATTTACTTCATCATCTACATATAAAACCTTGATTTTTTCTTCTGAATCTTTCATTTATTGCTGTCAATCACTAGATAGAATTATCCGCTAAATTAGGTAAATTTTTGAATAAGAATATAAATTACCCGAATAGACGAAAATATTTATTTTTAGCAAAAAATTATTTTTAATCCATCCACTTTTTTTCTGTGGTATAATGCATTTTTTTGATTATCAATAATTATTTTTTTTAAATATGTTCAAATTTAAATTCTAAAATATAACTTTACCCACAATTTACAACTATTTCGATTAGGAACTTACATGAGAGAATGCCTACAATCCTTTAAGGATACTGATTTTAGACCCATAATTTTGGATCCAGTATCCGAATCAGACCAAAAAATAATCCAGGATATTAGCCGAATATCTGG
>DATHVH010000094.1:0-9163 GCA_035461405.1 Anditalea sp. | reverse complement strand
TTTATGGATCGATTTGAAAATAGATCGTATTTAGATTATCATGAGATTCTACAGACCAGCACTTTAGAGAGAAATTCATGAATTTATATTCCCCCTAAAAAGATACTGTAAACCAATAGTATTGTAAGCTTGATCTTAGGTATTGAGCTCCTAATAATATTAGTTTAGCCTACGTTCCGATACCAAGGTGTCAACATCATTAGTGTATTTATTTGGTGAGCTTACTTTTAAGAATACCAACTGCATCAAAACAAAATCTATATCCAATACAAATACTTAAAACCTCAATATAAACTCTTGCAGATTATCTGTCCTCTCCAGCTCCAGTTTTTTTCTCAACCGGTAGCGGGCAATTTCAATTCCTCGAGTGGAAATATTCATAAGATAAGCGATCTCTTTCGAGGAAAGATTCATCCTCAAATAAGCACTTAGCTTAATTTCCTGAGGACTCAAACTACTGAACTGTTTCTTAAACCTTTGTATAAAATCCCCATGGACCTGATCAAAATGGATTTCAAACTGTTCCCAATCCGCATCTCCTGCAATGTTTTTTTCTATACTATGGACTACTTTTTCTAACTCATGCTTTACTTCCTGGTTTTTTGTTTTTTTAATGACAGAGGTCACCCCGGTTTTTACTTGGTTAATAAAGCCGTTTTTATTGATTAGGTGCATGGTAGCTGAGGCTAGTTCTTTATTCTTACTCTGGATTTGGGCCTGAAGCTTTTCGTTTCTCAGCCGTTCTATTTCTTCCTGAGAATCTTTTAGAGCTATTTCCTTTTGGATGAGCGTTTTTTGTTGTGCTTCTGTTATTAAGGCTGCTCTTTGTCTGTGTTTTTGATCTATAATTTTATATAGATAGTATAGGGCCAAACCTATTAACAAAGTATAAAGAAAATAGGCTATAGCCGACCGGTACCAAGGGGGATTTATAATGAAAGCATAGCTGTCTGTAATTCCTATTTCACCATACAGGTTTTTGCTTCTTACATGAAAGACATAATTACCTTCTCTCAGATTAGTATAAGCTTTGTCTCTCTTGATAGTCCATTCTCCAAAATCTTCCTCCAAACCTTCAAGCATAAACTGAAACTGAGTGGAGTTTTCGTGATTGGGTATCGGATTAGTGTAATCAAATCGAATGCTTCCTAAATGATGATCAATCTTAGGATGTACTATATCTTCACTTTGCTTATTGTATCTACCTTGATATATGACAGAATCTGTCGGTCCAGTAAGATACGCGGATCTGATCATGGTGGGATAAGATGGCGCGGTCTGTTTTTTATACTCGTGGCGGTACCAAATAAAGCCCTCTTTAGCTGCAAATAATACTTCATTTGATTTTATAAGGGCAATATTCTGTAAATCATCATTTAGCAGCGGCTTGATTTTATTAAATATCTGGTGATTTTTTTCATAGGTACCATTGACTTGTTTTATAAGTACTCCTACTTCATTGTTTCCAATGTAAAATATATTCCCTAATGGGTCTTCCACCATGCTGGTGATAAGCAATCCATCTGCAAAGTGTGATGAGAACTGCATATCTTTCTCAAATGTATCCCCAACAGGATTATAAGCATAAATGCCTGCTTCTGTAGTAAAAATTAACCGATTATTAATTTTCCAGACACTTATCCATAAATTGGACGGTAGACCCTTTTCGGTACCGTAAAAAGCCACATCCACCGAGTCCAAAGTTTTATTTAATGTTAGTTTGTATACCCCTTTATAGCCATGCGTCATCCAGATATTGCCCTTGTCATCCTGCTCCATGATCCTGGATGATTCATTGAAGCCTTTCAGTCTTCGCAATAGTTTAAGTTCATCGTCCTTATTCTCAAATAAATATAGTCCGTTATATCCTCCGCTAATTACAAGGTTGGGATAATCTTTTAACGGATGAAAATTCCATACCCCATTTGTTTCATCTACCTTTCTTACCGCATTCTTATTCATAGCAAAAGCACCATCGTTATGACCGATGACCAATTTGCTTTGAAGGTCTGAAATCCAATACACCTGCCCCATGGTATTGGGTAATAGTTCAAGTTCAGGAATATTTTTGCCTACAGGCTGTGCAAAAACCCCATAGTTCGTTCCGTAGTATATATTGCCATTATATAAATGCGCATCGTATCCCGTTCCTGGTAATCCGGCTGATTGATCTATATGCCTGAAGGGAAGATTTAATTCAAGTAGGGTAATGCCATTATTATGTCCCATCCACAAGTTGCCTGCGATATCCTCAAAAAAGGACAGGATAGTATTATTCTGGATACCTTTATCTTTGTTTAGATGTAAAGTGATATTAGCATTTTCATTGATTACATAAATGCCTTCATTTTGTGTTCCTACTGCTATAGTACCATCTTTTAACCTGAATGCTTTATTGATTTTAGCACCCATAGGTATATCTATTTTCCAGGGGATAATGTCACCTTGCCCCTGAAGGAAAACCCCATCGTCACGTGTGAATATTAAATGTTTTTCATTGGTTTGGGCTATTATTCCTGTGACCAATTTATCGCTTAATAAGGTACCATTAGCCACGGGAGCCAGAGACTCATTTATGAGGGTTTGAAGTCCACTGCCCCATTCATTTACGATTATCTGATTATTGGTAAGATGAAAGCTTTCAAAAGTACTTTTACTGGAGATAGTTCCCTTGTAATTGGACTCCTGATCGAATATAAATATATGCTCCAATGTGCAAAAATATACCCTATCATGAAGTTTGAATATTTTCCAGACTTCTCCTAAGTTCTTGAATGCTTCAGGTAGTTCATTCACTAAGGAATGAAATTGTAATAAACCGATATCATTGGGTTGAAAATATCCAAACTCTCCCTGTCCGGAGGTATAGATAAATCCATTCCCATCAATAAGGACGTCTCTTATTTTTGTGCTATTTGGAAGAGAATACCTTCTCCAAGTCGTACCGTCATATTCTAATAAACCAAAATTATTGGCTACATAAATAAGGCCTTCCTCACTTTGGGTTATCGCAAAGTTTTGTATTCCACCATTATATTCCTGACTTGAATAATATTTAGAAAACGGCAGCCCGGGCTGTTGACCATAAGCCCGGGTGAAGAATAAAAAGAAGCAGATCAGTAAAGTTCGGTAACTCATTGTAAAGTGATTACTAGGCTAAAGTAATATTTTTTTTTGATGTATTAGGTTATGATAGAAGTAGAGGAGAAGAGTGTTAGGTAAATAAGCATTTAAATATCATTGGAGGGCTATATTTTAACGATATGATGAATTTTTGTGAAATCGGATATATGCCTTTGATGTAATATTGTAGTACCGGTATTTTTTGACTTAGCCCTGCTTTTTTCTTCATTTCGACATCTATTTATATATATCCCAAAATAAAATATGAAAAAAGTTTTATGGTTTTGTTTAGTCATGTGTATCAACTTTTGTGTCTATGCACAATCGATTGTGATCACAGGCACAATCACCGACCCAGAAGGAGAACCCATCCCCGGTGTCAGTGTATTAAAGGTGAACAGTTCGGTGGGTACGGTATCTGATCTGGATGGTAGGTATACTATTAATGCCAGCCAAGGAGATCAGTTAAGGTACAGTTTTATGGGCTTCGAGTCCCAGACCCTTACTGTCGGTAGCAATAATGTGATGAACCTGGTCTTACAGACAGACATTTCTTCCTTAGAAGAAATAGTGGTAGTAGGATATGGTACAGCTAAGAAAAAAGAGCTTACCGGGGCCACCTCTCAGGTGAGGGGCGAAAACATCGAAAAGATGAACATGCCCAGGCTGGACCAGGCTCTTCAGGGTCAAATAGCTGGTGTAAATATTTCCACTAACTCCGGGGCTCCGGGAGGTACATCCAATATCCGCATCAGGGGAATCAGTACATCAGGACAAAATAATCCGTTGATCCTTGTAGATGGGGTGATTTATGATGCTGCAGGTTTGAATGCCTTAAATCCCAATGACATAGAATCTGTAAATGTGCTTAAGGATGGTACTGCTGGTATCTATGGGGTAAGAGCTGCAAATGGGGTGATCCTAATAGAAACCAAGAAAGGCAGCCTCAATTCAAAGCCTAGTTTAAACTTCGGTGCATACTACGGTGTGCAGCAGACCGCCAGACAGCTTGATTTATTGGATGCCCGTGAATATGCCATCTTAAAAAACGAGGCATTTGCAGCAGGTGGACAGAGTATTCCTTTTAATAATACCAACTTGGGAAAAGGTACGGATTGGCAGAATGCTGTCTTTCAGGATGCGCCTATTCAGGAATACAACCTTACTGTGACCGGAGGTTCAGACAAGACTACTTATTCTATCGGCGGGTCGTATTTTGGTCAGCAAGGTATAGTAGGGGGTCCAAAGGCTAATTTCGAAAGATATACTGCTCGGGTAAACTTCACCACGGAATTAGCCCCCAGAGTTAGGCTGACTAATGTCCTATTATTTACACGCGAACAGAGTAGTAGTATTCCTCAAGGGGGAATTGGTTCAGTATTGTTTAATACAGTAAATGCGTATCCTACCGAACCAATATTTACCGAAGGTAGATACTCCTATCTGGAAAACGTCAATGACATCATTAACCCACTGGCGCAAATGGCCAACACATATAATGATGCCTGGGTAAATAAGATCGTGGGGAAACAGGAAGTTTCTTATGATATTAATAACCAATTTTCAGTAGTAGGAAGAGCTGGTTACAATTATGCTCTAGTGGACAGTAAAAATTTTAATCCTCTAGTATGGTATGGGACCGGTAAGTTTGCCAATTCAGCTGCAAATGCTAATTTAGATCCAGTGATCTTGAATATAGGGGAGTTAGCTATCGAAAGAGGAGCTAATGTATCCGAATCCAGAAATACATTCCTAGATTATAATCTGGAAGCTTTCATGAATTATAATCAGACTTTTTCTGAAGATCACCGTGTGAGAGGTACAGCCGGCGTTTCTTATATCGGTAACCGAAGTGAGGGTTTGAATGGAGTAGGATTTAACATTCCAAATAATTCCCTTGAACTAGCAGATATTTCGGCTAATCAAGCTCCAGGTGGCTACTTAAACAATGTAGGGTCTTTTCAGTCAAGACAAAGACTGACTTCTGTTTTTGCCAGAGCAGAATATGATTTCAAACAGCGCTACTTTGTATCAGCAATTTTGAGAAGAGACGGGTCCTCTAATTTTGGAGCGAACAACAGAGTAGGTTATTTTCCTTCAATCTCCAGTGCGTGGATAGTATCAGAGGAAGATTTCTTCAGTTCAGGCATTATGGATTTCTTAAAAATCAGGGCCAGTTATGGTATTTCCGGCAATGATCAAATCGGCCTTTTCCGATACAGAGGTTTATTGAACGGACAAGCCAGATATGTTTTTAATGATTTATTGGTAAACGGGGCAGCCATTGGAACGACTAGCAATCCAGACCTGAAATGGGAAACTACTGAACAGACTAATTTAGGTCTGGACGCTACGTTTTTCGGTTCACTGGATTTTACAGCTAATTATTTTATAAAAAATACCCGTGATCTACTTTTCCAGCCAGAAGTTTCTGCCCTCTTGGGGTCCTATGGCGCAGGAGGATTTCCTCCAGTGATCAATGCAGGAAATGTGTTAAACAGGGGTGTTGAACTGGAACTTGGTTATGCGATCAGAAGGGCTTCAGGATTCAACATTAATTTTGATTACAATGTCACCTTTCTAAAAAACGAGGTTACAAGTGTCCCCCAAGGATTGGATTTCATTCCAGGAGCAGGATTTGGAGTAGGGGGTAGTGTTGCTACACGGTTCCAGGAAGGATTTCCTATTGGGTATTTCATCGGGTATCAGACAGACGGGATTTTCCAGTCGCAGGAAGAAATTTCCTCCAGCCCCGTGGCACAGCAGGGCGCCCAGCCCGGTGACCTTCGCTTTGTTGACCAAAATGGAGATGGGGTTATCAATTTCGGGGATGATTCTGATAGAGTAATGATAGGCTCCCCAATTCCGGATGTAATAATGGGATTTACCTTAGGGATGGATTTTAAAGGCTTTGATTTTTCTGCTAATCTCTACGCAGCATTGGGTCAGGATATCATCCGTAACTATGAACGTCAGCAGCCATTTGCCAATCAGCTGGCCTATAACCTGGAAAGGTGGACAGGTCCCGGAACTACAAATGAATTTCCTAGACTGACCACAGGCCAGACCAGAAACACAGTATTTTCTGATTTCTATGTGGAAGATGGATCCTTTCTTAGATTAAGGAACATCCAATTGGGTTATACCCTTCCACAAACCCTTACCCAAAATCTGAAAATTTCATCAGTTAGATTTTACGTGGCAGCCAATAATTTGGTCACACTTACGCGATATATGGGTTTTGACCCGGATGTAGGAGCTGGCAATCCATTGTTTGCGGGAGTGGATAATGGGATTTATCCCCAGGCAAAAACAATCATGGGTGGTCTAAACATTAAATTCTAAAGAAATGAAAAAAATATTAGCTATAATATTGGCCATAGGAATGTTGAGCTCTTGCGACCAACTACTGGATATTGAACCAGAGTTTACCCAGGATGCAGAAAACTTCTTCAATACGCCTCAGGATTATGAAAGAGCACTAGTGGGTGCATATGATTTGATGCAGACTTCCTATTTAAATATTTGGATAGGAGAAATTGCTTCTGACAATTCTATTGCCGGAGGGGAAAGTGTAAATGACAGCAGAGGCCTTCATGAAATTCAGAACATGACTCATGGCGGTGTAAATACTGAGCTTAGAGATATCATGCGTTTTAATTATGCAGGAATAGCCAGAGCAAATTACATTTTCGAACACAGGGACAAGCTAGAATTTCCAGGTAAAGATCAGATAATGGCTGAAGCCACTTTTCTGAGAGCTTATTACCATTTTGTTTTGGTGAGCTATTTTGGAGATATTCCCTTAGTAATAGATAAGAGGCTCTCGATCTCCGAAGTGACTTCCAGTATTAGAACACCGAAGATTCAAGTGTATAATCAAATAGAAGCAGATTTGAGAGCGGCTATCAGTACGCTTCCTTGGACCAATCCGGAAAGAGGAAGAATCACCAAGGGGGCTGCTATGGCTTTGCTCGGTAAGGTATTACTTTATCAGAATAAGTATAGCGATGCCGCGCAAGTGCTGGATGAACTCATTTCCACCAATGAGGCTGGCTACGACCTCTTTCCAGACTATTCCACTCTATTTTACTTGGTAAATGAAAACAACAGTGAGGATGTCTTTACTATCCAATATTCTGGACTTCAGGGAGGTGATTATGGTTGCTTTGTTTGTCTTCAAGGCAATCCAGCTGTAGGATTTCATGGTATAAGATTGTATAACGGACCGTTTTACGGAGATGGTAATAGCTATAACCTTCCTACCCAGGATTTGTATGATGCGTTTGAAGAAAATGATCCAAGAAGAGATGCCACTATACTTGATGTGGATGCCTTTATTGCTAGCCAGCCCAATGCAGGTGAAATTTCCTATGCTGAGGGCGGTGGTGGTCATACCGGATATTTCAACAACAAATACATCAAGAGACTTAATGAGCGAGGCTTGCCTGATGATGATTTGACTAGTCCATTAAATTACAGGGTGATTAGATTTGCAGATGTACTCCTGATGGCGGCAGAGTCCTTCCAGCAGAGTGGCAATGACGAGAGAGCCAGGACTGAACTCAATAAAGTAAGAGCAAGGGTAGGTATGCCTGCAATTACGAGTTCGGGTTCCCAGTTGCTGCAGGATATCTATAGAGAAAGAAGACTGGAGTTATCGGGAGAAGGTTATCGCTTCTTTGATCTGGTAAGAACAGGCAGGGCTGCAGAAAATATAGAAGGCTTTCAAGTAGGTAAACATGAATTGTTTCCAATACCCCAGGTAGAGATCGACCTGACAGGAGGAAACTGGCAACAAAATCCGGGTTATTAATATAAGATGACATGAAAAAATATATAAAATATCTTTTGTTCCTTTTGCCAATCATCATATTGGCTGCCTGTGTGGAAGAATACTCTCTCGAGGCCAATCCACCTACGGCTGAAGATGCACAGTTTACTTTCCAGCCTACTGAGGAAAGCGAAAACATTCTTAGGTTTACTTCAAATAATGAATTTTTCCTCATGAAATGGGATTTGGGCAATGGCAGCACCGGTTCCGGCAGAGCTGTGACCGGTACCTATCCCTCCGCAGGTACCTATACAGTTACCCTTACTGTGTTCAATAAAGGGGGCAGTGCGAGCTATTCCGAAGAGGTGATAATAGAAAATACTGATCCATTACTACTGGATCTGCCGCTTTATAACATGCTCACGGGTGGTGCGGATGCTCCAGAAGGTAAGACTTGGGTCCTTGATGCTTCCCGCGCCGGACACTTTGGTGTAGGTCCTAATCCATCGCAGGCTGGGGATTTTCCAGAGTGGTACCAAGCTGGTCCGTTTGAGAAAGAAGGCGGTGGTATGTATGATGACCGTTATACTTTCTTTTTGGCCGATTTTGCGTTTAATATGGAAACCAACGGTAACATTTACATCAATGCAGCCCAAGCAAGCAATTTTCCGGGATCATTTGAATCTAATGTAGGTGATTTTACTGCTCCCTATACAGCTCCTTCAGGACTTACTTGGAACATAGCCGAGCCAGAGAATTCTTATCCCGAACTCACTATTTCCAATGGTGGATTCATCGGTTATTTTGCTGGGGGAAGGACTTATCAAATTGTAAATATTGAAGAAAACCAACTTTTTTTAAGATTTGTAGACCAAGCCAATGACGGACTTGCCTGGTATATTAGATTAGTGCCTGAAGGATTTGAAGGTGGAGGAGAGGAGCCCGAACCAGAGCCACAACCCGAACCCGGAGAGGTGAACATCACCTTACAAAATTTAATTGGTGAGGGACAGAAGGCCTGGAAATTAAAACCGGCCGCAGGAGCTTTTGGCGTAGGTCCAGCTCCTGGTAGCGATGAATATTATCCGAATGGTCAGGATATATCAGGAGATAGAGCTTGTTTATTTAATGACCTTTTTATCTTTGGTCAGGACGGATTTTATGCTTATGATCCACAGGGAGATATTTTTGGAGAGTCTTATATGGGCGTGGAAGCCGAAGGTTGTCAGGATGTAGCGAACCTTTCCGGCACACCGGGCGCGGCAT
>DATHVH010000093.1:0-7256 GCA_035461405.1 Anditalea sp. | reverse complement strand
ACTGAAATGAGGGCAGGTGCTACCAAACAATGGACAATACAGGCAATTGAAGCGGAGATACCTATTAAATCTGATTTTATTAATGATATAATCTTTACTATCTGCAACATGATTGCAAATATAAGAATTTTTTTCATTCTTAAAAAATATGCAGAATAATAACGACCATAAAATATTATTCCGAGCTTAATTTCTTATTGGAAATGATGTCTTTTAACTAGATAAAATACCTGGTTGATATTCCCAGATGATGAGAATATTTAAAAAAAGGAAATTTTTAGCGCTAATTATGTATAACTCTGTCGAAAGTTTAGCCACTGGTTGAGAAAAGAGAATAATGATTCTTATTTTTAAGCTAAATAAGATCTTACATAATATGAAAAACTATTGTTTTGCAGAGGATAGAATTACTTTAACTCAAGATGCAAGTATACATCCAGCAGATATCGGCCTAACAAGGGGTTATGGCATTTTTGATTTTTTCAGAACTGTGAATTACAAACCGCTATTCTTAGGGGATTATTTAAATAGGTTTATAAATTCGGCCAAACATACGCAGCTTCCACTACCTTACAGTAAGGAGGAATTAAGTGATATTATATATGATCTTGTGGAGAAAAATGACCTCGAGCAAGGAGGGATAAGGATGGTGTTATCCGGTGGTATATCGGATAACCATTTTAGCCCTGCAGGTGGGAAATTATTTATCTTCTGCGAAGCTCTTCAGTTACCGGCTGAAGAGAAGTATATAAAAGGAGTGAAGCTAATCGCAGAAGAGTATGTAAGACCATTGCCGGAAATTAAGACTACTAACTATTGTCAAGCCGTATTTTCAAGTCTTACCTGGAAAGAGAAAGGTGCCGAAGATGTGATTTATCATTATAATGGATTAATTTCAGAAAGCAGTAGGAGTAATATTTTTATAGTAAAAAATGGTCGCCTTGCTACAGCCCAATCAAATGTCCTACATGGAATTACAAGGAAAAAAATATTGGGCTTAATGCCTCAAACGGAAATAAGGGATATTACTTTAAAAGAAGCATTGGAGGCGGATGAAGTATTTATGACCAGTACTACTAAGCGTCTACTTCCTGTCACCCAAATAGATGATCAGATCATCGGCAGCGGTAAACCTGGAGAGATTTCCCTTACCATACTTGATAGATTTAAATCTGAAGAAGCAAAAAGCTCCATTTAATGGAGCTTTTTTTATTTAGTTAAGAGTTCAGCATCTTTTAAGATATACATCAACTTTTCAGGATCTTTTGAATTTAGGACTAAAGTACCTTTTACCTGAACCCTCTTAGAAGTATATTTTATGGGATTTTTAAGCATAACTTCCATTACCGTCTCAGGTCCCCCTGATCCGCAAAAAAAACATTCTGCCAAGGGCAGGGAAGATAATATGATGTGCTCTGGCTTAAACATACCTTCGAATGGAATTATATAACCATCTGCAGTGATGGTTTTGCCCTCCATCTTCTGAATTTTATCACCGAATACCGGTAAGTATAATTCCCCAAAATCATCTTCACCTATTTTATAAGTAACATTCGAAAGGTCTTTCCATACATTCACTTCCTGACCAAAGGATGTGTTTAAAATGAAAACGGCAGCCAATGCCAACAAACCTGCTTTAATATTTAACATATTTTTATATTATTCTATTTACTAATGTGTCAATTGCCCAGCTATATCTGTTTTATATGCTCTCCAGGCTGGTATTATTGAAGCCAATATACCAACGCCTAATGCATAAAGAATGATATAAACCTCATCGGGAAGCCAAACCCAGGCTGAAATACCTGATATAGCCCCCTGTTCGTCCATAGAAACCAAAATGCTTAGGAAAAGGTGCCCCATAATAATTCCTACCACTGCTCCGATAAAAGTGAGAATCAATCCTTCCAATATAATATGAAAGAATAATTGGCCTTTAGAGGCACCCAATGTCCTCATTACTGCCAAATCATATTTTCGCTCTTTCATGGAATTATATAGGGCTATAAATATACTAAGCCCTGCTATAAAAATTATAGCTATGGCAAGTCCTTGCATCAAAGATACACCCACACCTAGCAATTCAAACAGTCTATTTATTTCAAACGCTGGAGATGCTGCCTGCATAGAGGTCCTGCTATTGATAAATCTAGGGAGCTGCACTGCTGCTATAGGGTTTCTGTATTGAAGTAATAGGGTGGTAATCTCCCTTTCTTCTTCCGATTCCGGTAAACCTGTAGTAACCACATCTGCTTCAAATGCGTCATGATCATGCTCCTCGGCATGGGAAAGCCAAACAGATTCTATACTGGTAAGAATAAGATTATCGAGTACATTATCTCCGCTAGCCAAAATGCCGGATACAATGTAATGATGCTCGTCGTGGTCATGGCTACCAGCAGAAATCCCATGTGATCCCACAAAAGTATCTCCCAGTGACAGCTCTAATCTGTCTGCTACTGCACTTCCTAAGACCACCTCAAAAGGCTTTTTCCAAAGCTGACCTGAAGCAAATTCAGCTTGGTATAAAGCTATATATTCATAATTTGTTCCTACAATTCTAAATCCTTGATAATTATCACCAAGACCCATCGGAATTGCGTTTTTTACCAATCTATTCTTAGATAATCTTTGGGCCTCATTCAGCGGAATATTTCCTGTAGGAAAATCAATATGATATACACTTGAAAGCACCAGCTGTAACGGGCTTCCTTTAGCCCCAACTACTAAATCTATGCCTTCTGCTCCCTTGCTAAGCTTGGATTCAAACTGGTGCTGCATAAGGATGAGGACAGTAATCACCGATAATCCAAGAGCTAATAACAGGATATTCAGACCAGTATTAAGCGGCTTCGATATAAGGTATTTCCAACTTAATTTGATAATATTCATCCCTTATCTCCTACAGTAATTTGATTTGAAATATGCTTTTTTACCCTTTGATCATGCGTCACTACTATTAGAACTGCTTTCATTTTTTTAGCCTGGGACTTTAAAAGGGCGATGACCCTTTCCGCATTCACATCATCCAGACTAGAGGTAGGTTCATCGGCTAAAATAACTTTAGGGGAATTTACTAAGGCTCTTGCTATAGAAACCCTTTGTGCCTCACCTTCGCTGAGAAATTGGATTTTTGAATCGGCTTTGTTTTCTATATTTAATTCTTTTAAAATGGAATCTATTTTGTCAGTATTTTTTCCATTGGCAAAATATGCCGCCAACTGCAAGTTCTCTCTTACTGTTAGAGCAGAAAGTATATGAGGTTTCTGAAAGACTATTCCAATATTATTACCCCTAAACTTATCCAGTGCAGAACCTTTAAGGCTATATAAAGGGGTATTATTAATATATACTTCTCCTTTTATTGGCTGAAGTAGACCTCCCAGGATATGTAATAAAGTAGTTTTTCCACTCCCCGACTGGCCTAAGACCAGAAGATCTTCACCCTCCTTGAGAAATACATCGGGTATATGAAAGGTATTTTGGTCATCATATTGGAAGAATATATCTTTGGTAACAAGCATTACTTTTTCTTCTTTATCGGTATCTGAATATGGAAGGATGTCCCTTTATTCACTGAACTTTCAAAGGAAATCGTCCCTCCCAATACATCCATACTTTTCTTTACTATGGATAGGCCAAGTCCAGATCCTTCAATGATCCCCACATTTTTTGCTCTGAAAAACCTATCAAAAAGCTGTTCCTGCTCTTTTTCTGGAATCCCTATTCCCTGATCACTTACTGTTGCGTTTAGTTCATTTCCTTCCATCCATACCTTAAATTCAACGATACCATTAGATTTAGAATATTTGGTAGCATTGGAAAGCAAATTTTCAAAAATCTGATAAAGCAGCTCCTGATCACAATAGATAGTTTTGGGTAATTTATCCAATTCCACTTTTATTTCAGAGTTATTGTCCACACCTGCTTTGACCACATCTACTACTTCATTAAAAAACGCTGCTGTAAACAAAGTGGAAGGCTTATAATCAATCTTATTGGCATCTGCTTTTCCAAAAAACAGAACACTTGTCAATAGATTATTTAAATTCCTTACCGACAGCTCTATTTTTGAAGCATGCTTCATCATCTTTACCCTAAAAGGGTGATCTTTTTCAGCATATTTTTGAAGCAGTTGTGCCGAGCTTAAAATGGAAGTTAACGGCGTTTTAAAACCATGGGAAACATTCAGCACTATTCTGGACTTGAGCTCATTGATTTCTCTTTCCTTTTCCAGGGCTCTTTGAAGTTCCTTATTGGCCTCATATAACTCAGCAGTCCGTATAGCTACTTTCTCTTCTAGAATTTTATTGAGTTTTTTTAGTTCTTTTTCTTCTCTGTCTTTAAATATGGCTAATTCGATCACCATATTTAATTCTCTAATATTAAAGGGTTTGATTACATAAGCAGAAGGATTTGTTCCCACTACTTTTTGCAAAGTCTCCTCGTCCGAGCTGGCAGTGAGGTAAACTACAGGAATATGATATTTTTCATTGATAATTTCAGTGGTACGGATACCGTCCAGTTCTCCTGCAAGATTGATATCCATCATGACCATATCCGCAGTATTATGCTCCAAAAACTCCAGGGTTTCTTCCCCTGTATCCTTAATAGCTAAAATATTATGGTTATTTTTTTCTAATGCTTTTTTTAATAAGAGGGCGGAAACGGTATCGTCTTCGGTAATTAATATATTTAGCTTTAACATCTATCTATTTAAAAAGGTATTTAATTCTGAGAAACTGGGTGTAATTCTAGTGGTAAAGTAACGGTAACTGTAGTACCCCGACCCTTACTACTAGTAATATATATCTGACCCTTGAGCATGTCTGTTAGACTTTTTGTGATAGAAAGGCCCAGGCCACTGCCTTCAAATTTACGGGCATATCCTCCACTTTCCTGCTGGAAAGGCTGAAATATTTTCAAAAGAAAATCTTCACTCATGCCTATACCTTCATCTTGGACCTGAATATACAAAGAATGGTCCAGCTGTCTTATTTTGACCTGGATCAAACCTTTGTTGGAATATTTTATGGCATTGCTCACTATATTGTTTAATATCATATCCAGTGAAGCCTTATCTATTGGAGCTACAAATGATTTTGTTTCAAATTTAGCCGTAAGCAATAGCCCTTTTTTCATAGCTGCGGCTTTTAATGGCATTAATATCTTTGATATAAAATCATTGATATTTGTTTCCTCCAGCCTTGTTTCCATAGTTCTGGATTCAATTTTAGACATATCCAAAATACTATTGATTGTCTTTAAAAGCCTTTCCCCGCTTTCTAAGATAATTTCTAAGCCAGATAGCAATTCCGGTCTGTCTTGATTTGTAATGATGAGATTTTCAGCACTTCCTAAGATCCCATTCAATGGTGTACGGATCTCATGACTCATATTACTTAAAAATCGAGATTTTAGATGGTTTGACTCCTCTGCTTTTTCTTTTGCCTTACGCAGCTGAATTTCACTGTTTTTCTTTTCAGTGATATCTCTGAATACACTTAAAATAACCGTATCTTCTCCATGCTTAATGTCCACCAAAGTACAGAATAGTTCAATGGTCTTAAACTCTTTCTTAAAAGGCATGGTCATTTCTTTTGTAAAGCCCGCTTTCCCATTGGTCTTTAGTGCCTCAATTATAAATGGTTTTTGGGTTTGGAAGAAAGTAGGGTCAGCAAACATATTACCAATATTACTATTCTTAAGCTCCTTTGCAGGCACACCACATAGTCTGATCATAGCCGGGTTAACAGCTATGATCTTACCTTCCATGATAGATAGGCAAAGACCATCTTTGGAGCTGTTCCACACATTTCTAAACTGTTCTTCTGCCAGTTGGATTTCAGAGATTTTTTGAGAAATGGTTTTCCGCAAAAGCATTTCATTCCTAAACTGGTTAAGAAGTGTGTTTAATATAAATCCTAAAGCCAGAAATAAAACCAGTACAAAGAATATAAATATCGGCTTGAGATAATAGGGTTGATCAATAGTAAAGGTATCTGATGTAATAACCTCAGACTCAAATTGCCCCCCCAAACTAGCTTTGAGTTCTAGGAAATACGTGCCAGGAGGCAAATTATCAAAAATCAGATTTTTGGTTCTCGGATCTACTATCGTTTCCCATTTATCAGAATATCCATTGAGCCGATAATGGATATGTAAATTATTCTGCTGCATAAAACTAACAGCTAAGTACTCGATTTGAATATTGTTATGGTTATAGGGTATATTGGACAGACTATAATTTTGTTCTCCATCGGTAAGTAGTCTTATATTTTCTATTTTCACTATTGGACTAGCTAGCGTTTCATCATCTTCGTCCTGCCTATATATTGAGATTCCTTCCTCAGTACCAATCCATATCCTTCCTGGATTACCTCTTGTAAATGCTCCTCGGTTTACTTCATCCCCTATAAGTCCTCGTGAAGCATCAAACCAGCTAATATTTCCTTTGTAAATTACATAGACACCTTTATCTGTACCCATCCATATAGCCCCTCTTTCATCTTCTAATAATGAATAGATGGGCCTATCTACCGTCTTATTATTTACATAATAAACCTCCACTTTACCCCTTCTATAAATTTTTAATCCTTCTTCCGTAGCCAGTAATATTCCATCCTTAATTTCAAGGAAATCATATCCTCCTGCCCTGAGATAATGTTGGCTATCTACAAGTCCTTCACTGATTGCGGAACTGCTGCTTTGGAGGTAAATAATCTTTCCGTCGCTTAGTTTATCTATCTTCCTTAAATAAATACCCTCATCGACTTCGGGAAACACTATTGAGGTGACATCATCCGCAAAAATATTTCTATCGCTAATATGACTTTTGTATAAATTAGGGCCAGCCAGTGCATACAAGTATTCATCAATCTTGGAAATATATTGGACAGGGTGACCATTTGGAGGGTTTTGATAGGTAATTTGATATGTCTCCCCATTTATCAATCCCACTCCTTTTTGTCCCGCGGAGAAATATATTCCCCTTTCTGTAGGAGTAAAATTATTCACTCTATTTCCCGATGTCCCCTTTAAGTGATCAAATGTATCCAGAATTCTTAGCCTGTTGTTTTCCCAAACCTGGATCCCATTATTAAATCCTAAAAAAAATCTTTGGGGTGCATCCTTATAAATAGCAGTGACTTCATTATCGAGAAGGCCGTCCTTTGGCGTGAAATTTTGAAATCTAAGAGTAGGTACATTAACCAAACCTCTCTGACTGCCTATCCAGATAATATCTTCCCTATCGA
>DATHVH010000092.1:0-1707 GCA_035461405.1 Anditalea sp. | reverse complement strand
GGGGTTTTGTGGCAGGAGACGGTTCCGAGCCGAGGTACAATGGAGAAAGCATGGCAAAGCAGGGTATAGTGGCAGTCACGGTCAACTATCGTCTTAATGTATTTGGCTTCCTTGCACATCCTGAATTAAGTGCTGAAACAGATTACAAAGGTTCTGGCAATTATGGTCTGCTCGATCAGGCGCTGGCTCTACAGTGGGTAAGGGATAATATAACTGCTTTTGGTGGTGACCCTGATAAAGTGACTATAGCAGGAGAATCTGCCGGTTCGATATCGGTCAGCTATCAAATGGCATCTCCACTTGCAAAAGATCTGATAGCTGGAGCTATCGGTGAAAGCGGAGCTGGAATCTATCCGACCCTTGCCCCGGTTAGTCTTGAAGAAGCAGAAAACAAAGGCTTGGAGTTTCAAAAGCAAGCTGGAGTTACCAATTTGGAAGTACTTCGCCGTTTGCCTTCAAGAGATATTTATGAGATATACAATGAATCCGGAAATTTTGGATACCCTATAGTGATTGATGGTTACTTTTTACCTAAGACATTGCCTGAAATATTTACAGCGAGGGAGCAGGCACAAGTTCCTTTATTGGTGGGTTGGAATTCTGCTGAAATGTCAGCAGGTGCATTTATGCAGGGGAAGTCTTATACCAGGGAAAATTTCATTACTAAAGTTAAAGAAGCTTATCCTCAGGATTATGAAGAAGTTCTTAAATTATATCCGCATTCCTCAGATAAAGAGGTAGAACATGCTGCTACTGATTTGGCCTCGGACAGATTTATCGTTTATAGTACTTGGAAATGGTTTGATCTGCATAGGAAGCATTCTAACCAACCGGTTTATCGTTAT
Source organism: Anditalea sp. (assembly GCA_035461405.1). Taxonomy (GTDB): domain Bacteria; phylum Bacteroidota; class Bacteroidia; order Cytophagales; family Cyclobacteriaceae; genus Anditalea. The sequence goes on along the minus strand of DATHVH010000092.1, from coordinate 862 downwards.
TTATACAGCAAGCACAGACCTCCTTTGGTGGACAAATCACTAATATCGGGACTAGCTGGTGGAACCGTTAAGAATGATGGTAATCAGAAAATGCCTGAAGCCATAGGAGCCCCACATGCTGCCGAAATAGAATATGCTATGGGTAATCTGCATTTAGTAAAGGAATATGCATGGACAGCGGATGATCATAAAACATCGGAAACCATGCTCAGATTCTTTGCTAATTTTATAAAAACGGGAGATCCAAATGGTAGTGATCTACCTAGCTGGCCTAAAGCTGAATCTCAAAATGCTCATCCTCCAGTAATGATAATTGATACTGAATCCAAAACCGAAAAGGCCATGAATGATACTAGATTTCAGTTTCTGGATCGGTCATTTGAAAATAAATAACAGTGCTGTTTATTGTTCAATAATCAGTAGCTATAATTATAATAGTTATAAAATTAATGTTTGAGTTATTACGAAATAGATGACCAGCCTAAATTATCTACAAATATGATAGCTAAAGGACCCGAAGCCAACGCCGGGTCCTTTTTTATTAAAATAATAGCAAGCCAAAAATAGGGAGTTCCTGGGGCCACCAATGCCAAACTTACAATGATGGCCGATTTTTTTTACCAAAAATTACCCAACTGCCTAAATAAACTTATAGACAATTTATCATAGCTCAATTGATCCAGTTTATAAGTTACTGCAACATTGCGGAGAACCTTAAATATTATTTCTCTTGAATATTAGGAAATAAAAAAAGTATTTCATTAATTAGTGTCATAGTATATTAAGACACTAAAACAATATGTCAATGATCCATTTTAAAAACCTGTCTTTTGCTTACAAAAAGCAGGAAAATCTTTTTAAT
>DATHVH010000091.1:0-3965 GCA_035461405.1 Anditalea sp. | reverse complement strand
AGGTTTTGGAGAAAAAGAGGATGTACCTTACTTTTCATTTGCATTTCCCTATGCAGAAGCACCCCATAGCTACTATCGGAAATTGACCTTAGGGGATCCTGTGCAAAGTTTTCTTCATCTGTCAAAAAGTGAAAGCATTTCTTTTAGCTATCACCTTTCCACCACCGAACACGAGGATTTTTCCTATTTTGTAGCCCATCAGTGGGAAAATGCATACGACAAAATGGCTCCGGAGCCTATAGAAGAGCAAAAGTTTTCTGATCAGGAAATAAAAAGCATATTAACCCAATTTTATAAGTCCTCCTATATAGAAACCGGTAATTTAAAGGGATTTTCGGGTGTACACTTGGAGACTGCCACCTGTGCTCCTGTGGAAATTCTGGAAATTGGATTTATAGGTAGGGTATTGTTGAATGCTTTCAATGCTTTGGAATTTGGCGAAGCCAATGGGGATGAGGAATTGGTAGGAATGGCGCAAAATGTTTTGGAAAGTTATTCCCAAAATGGATTTACCCAAGAGGGATTGATAAGGGAATATGTAGATTTCGGTAAAGGTGAGGAACCTGAAATATACTCAATTAGAAGACAATCGGAAGGTATTTATGCTTTGCTATTATATTTTCAATATGAAAAAACAAAGGGTCGAAAACATCAAGAATATGAAGAAAAAGTCAAGAACCTATTAAATTTATTGCTTACTGTCCAGCAAGAAGACGGCAGTTTTCCTCGAAAATTTGGACCGGATCTTACCATCATAGATGAAACAGGTGGCAGCTCACCTTCTGCGGTAGCTCCATTGGTGATGGCCTACCATTACTTCGGTGATAAGAAATATTTAGCTGCTGCTAAATGGGTGGCTGAATATCAGGAAAAGGAAATCATTTCAAAATCTGATTATTTTTCTTCCACTCTTGACGCTGACTGTGAAGACAAGGAAGCATCATTATACGCCTCCACCGCCATGTATTATCTGGCTCAGGTATCTAAAGGAAAAGAAAAACAACATTATATCGAGCTGGCCAAAAAAGCGGCTTATTTCACCCTCTCATGGTATTATACATGGGACGTACCCTTTGCTCCAGGCCAAATGTTGGGAGACATAGGCCTGAAGAGCAGAGGCTGGGGAAATGTTTCTGTGGAGAATAACCACATTGATGTTTTTATATTTGAGTTTGCTACAGTGCTTAATTGGCTGGCTGATGAAACCGGTGAAAAGCGATTCAGTGAATTTTCTAAGGTAATCAGAACCTCTATGCGCGAGCAATTACTGCCTCACAAAGGGAATTTGATGGGAGTAGCCAAAGTGGGGTACTATCCTGAAGTAGTCCAACATACTGCATGGGACTATGGAAAAAATGGCAAAGGGTATTACAATGATATTTTTGCTCCCGGATGGACGGTAGCTTCGCTTTGGGAATTATTATCCGATGACAGAACAAAAACTTTCTTTCAGAAAAAAAGATAATTCATACAGCTATGCTAAAATACAGTTTATTTACGATAATAATGAGTCTATTAGTAACTTGTGCATTGGCTCAGGAGAAAAGCACATTTAATCCTCTGGAAGTAAATATGAATAACCTCTATAGGTTATCTGATGCCAAGACATATTCCATAAGCCCCGAAAATCCCACAGGAAAACCGGGTATGGGTGGTAGGGCAACTTTAGAAGAAGGTGTGCACGGTCACCAGGCAAGAGAACTTGGAGTGGGGTGGAAGGTAAATCCATTGGTGTGGATAGAACCTGGAGAAACGCACACACTGGCTGACATAGAAGGGCCGGGTGCTGTTCAACATATTTGGATGACTCCAACAGGTAACTGGCGTTACACTATATTAAGAGTATACTGGGATGATGAAAAAGAACCATCCATAGAAGTGCCGGTAGGAGATTTTTTTGGTATGGGTTGGGGAGAATATGCTCCATTAAATTCATTGCCTATTCAAGTTAATCCCGGAAGTTCTTTCAATTCTTTTTGGGTGATGCCTTTTAGAAGAAGATGTAGAATTACCATGGAAAATACTGCTGCAGAACGCATGAATGTATTTTACCAAATAACATATACTGCTACCGAAGTGCCCGATGATGCAGCTTATCTTCATGCGCAGTTCAGAAGAAGTAATCCTACAGAAGGATCTATCCATACTCTAGTGGACGGAATCAAGGGCATGGGCCATTATGTAGGTACTTATATGGCCTGGCAGGTGAATAACCGGGGCTGGTGGGGAGAAGGGGAAATGAAGTTTTTTATGGATGATGATAAAGAATTCCCTACTATTATCGGAACAGGAGCAGAGGACTATTTTCTGGGATCCTACAACTTTGAAAACAAAAAAACAAAAGAATACGAAGCATATTCCACTGCCTTTGCCGGGCTGCACCAGATTATTAAGCCTGATGGTCTATATGAATCTCAGCAGCGTTTTGGAATGTATCGATGGCACCTTCAGGATCCTATTCGGTTTGAAAACAGACTTAGGGTGACCATTCAAGATCTTGGATGGCGGAGTGACCACCGATACCTGCCTCAGAAGTCTGACATTAGTTCTGTGGTATACTGGTACCAGACCGAACCACATGCACCATTCCCAAAACTCCCCTCTAAAAACGAGCTGGAAGTGAATTGATAATAATTATTACTTAATAAACCTAAAAATGATGCCTAAGCACTTAATAATTCTCTTTTTTGGACTCCTGTTTATTAATTTTCAGGCAAATGCCCAGAATGCCGAACAGACATCGAATCCAAATATGACAACCCCCTGGTTTGACCAAGTTACGGATCAGCCGCATCAGGAATATCCCCGCCCTCAGATGGCTCGGGACAACTGGGTGAATTTGAACGGTAAATGGGAATATGCAATTATCGACAAAACAGCAGGAATGCCTGAAAAATTTGATGGGCAAATAATGGTACCTTTTGCAGTAGAATCTAAACTTTCAGGGGTGGAAAAAAGAGTGGGAAAGGATAAACAACTCTGGTATAAAAGAACGTTTACTGTGGATTCCAAACTCAGGTCTGGAAAACTTCTTATGCATTTTGGAGCGGTAGACTGGGAGGCCGAAGTATTTATCAATGGGAAATCAGTAGGTAAACATCAAGGGGGATATGATCCTTTTTATTTTGATATAAGCGATTTTTTGAAGAGAGGAAATAGTCAGGAAGTTATGGTTCGAGTATGGGATCCATCCGATGATGGACCTCAGCCCAGAGGCAAACAAGTGAAAAACCCCAACAGCATCTGGTATACTCCAGTCACGGGTATTTGGCAGACAGTGTGGCTGGAACCAGTGCCTGATAATTACATATCATCGATAAAAACTACACCTAATTATGATGCAAGCAAGATTACTATACGTCCAGAAATTTCTGGTACTAGTGGTTTGCAGGTAAAAGTAAAATTATTGGATGGTGTTAATACAGTGGCTGAACAGACATCATCAGAAGGAGGAGAGATTGAGTTGGCCATTTCAAACCCAAAACATTGGTCGCCGTCTGATCCATTTTTATATGATATTGAAATTTCGCTTTTTAAAGGTAGCAGAGAAATAGATAAAGTAAATAGTTATACGGCATTGAGAAAAATCAGCATGGCCGTAGATGCAGATGGTATACAAAGAATGATGCTGAATAATGAATTCCTATTTCAGTACGGACCTCTCGACCAAGGCTGGTGGCCTGACGGACTTTATACAGCTCCAAATGAAGAAGCGCTTGTTTTTGACATAAAGAAAACACAGGACATGGGATTCAATATGATCAGAAAGCATGTAAAGGTAGAACCAGCCAGATGGTATTATCACTGTGATAAGATGGGAATGCTGGTATGGCAGGATATGCCAAATGGTGATCATGGTAACCATTGGGAATCCCGTCCGGGAATAACCGGAAAGGGTACAGAAAAGGATAGAACTTCTGAATCCGAGGAAATATTCCGCACAGAATGGAAAGCTATTATGGATG
>DATHVH010000090.1:0-3736 GCA_035461405.1 Anditalea sp. | reverse complement strand
GTGAGGTTTAATGCCTATCCCCCATTTTTTAAAGGCACGGTGGTGTGCTACTTCATGGATATAGGTGATTAGGAATTGGTAGGGATTAAGATCGTAATTAATTGTAATAGTCTGAATCTTTCTATCACGTCTGAATCTAAAGTCTCCCAATTTGGTGGACCTGGTTTTTGATATAATAAAGTGAAAAGGATCTTCCACCCAGAGATCAAAGCAGTATTGCGCTGCGTTTTCTGGAACCTGCTTCTGCAGCATTTGGAAGATTTCTTGGTGTACGTTCATTAGATCAGTAGGGGCTAATTTACTAATAATTTCTTCTTATATAAGACTGATTCTTGGATTTTGATTCTAAGCTTTTCAAATTTTCTTACCTTCAGGTAAGGGTTTTAGTTCCTGGATTTTTGGTCCCGGCTTTAGCCTTTTAATTTCCGCCAATGGCTAAAGTCAATGAGTAAGGAAGGTGCCCAGATCTCTAGCTGAAGCTAGTGTAAATTGCCTTTTTATAGGCCTATTTAAGGAGCGTATAGATTTAAGTTGTTTTCCCGTTCTTTGCAGAAGGAGTTTAACACCTTAGTTGTAAAAAAGTTAAGCTTATTGCAGGTCTAGCAACTTAGCATAAAAAAAAGAGCTTTGAATAATCAAAGCTCTCTTAGGATTCAGTTCTTAATTTGATTAAGCAGCTACTTCTTCAGTTGCAACTTCTTCTTCAGATTCGATCTCTTCAGCTTCGATTTCTAAAGTATCCACTTCAACTTCTTCAGTTTCTTCAACTGATACTTCGATTGTCTCTTCAGTTGTAGTTTCCTGGTTTCCGCAAGAAGAAGTGAAGATTAAACCAGCTACTGCTAGTAATGTAAATAATTTGTTCATAATTGTTTCTATTTCTTAAATTACGGAACAAAGGTACAATCTGTTTCCATTTTGTCAAGCAAAACAATAAATTATTTTTTATTTCTTCTTATAAGTGATTTTTATTGGAACCCCTTGGAAATCAAAATGCTCTCTAATTCTATTCTCCAGATACCTGGTATAAGGTGATTTGATATACTGGGGAAGATTGCAAAAGAAAGCAAAAATAGGATTTCTTGTAGGCAATTGGGTGATATATTTAATTTTTATATATTTTCCTTTCCATGCCGGCGGAGGATATCTTTCTATTTCAGGAAGGATTAAATCGTTGACTTTGGATGTAGGGATCTTTTTGGTTTTATTTTCATACACCTTTACGGCCAATTCAATGGCTTGGAAAATCCGCTGTTTACTTACTACAGAGGTAAAGATGATAGGGATCCATTTGTTCTCGCCAAGTTTTCCCAGCATATCCTCTTTGAAGGTATCCATGGTTTTGTGATCTTTTTCGATGAGATCCCATTTGTTCACCATGATCATAATCCCCTTGTTGTTTTTAATGCCCAGGGTAATCAGGTTGATATCCTGTGCTTCCAGTCCTCTGGTGGCATCTACCATTACGATAATGACATCAGATTCTTCAAGCGTTCTTAAGGATCTCATGACCGAATAAAATTCGATATCTTCCTTCACTTTAGCTTTTTTTCTTATACCCGCAGTATCGGTGATGATAAAATCCTGACCAAATAATTTATATCGGGTGTGAATGGCATCACGTGTGGTGCCGGCTTCATCAGTTACGATGGAGCGCTCAGTCCCTATCAAGGCATTGAGAAAAGATGATTTTCCCACATTAGGTCTTCCCAATATAGAGATTTTGGGTACGCCAAAATCAGGATCTTCTTTTCCTTCATCCTTGAAATGCTTAATTACCTCATCTAATATATCACCCGTGCCCTGCCCACTGGCAGCTGCAATAGGGAAAACTTCATTTTCACCTATCCCCAATTCATAAAACTCATTGGCTGTCAATAACCTTTCATGGCTATCGGCTTTATTGGCCACTATATAAATAGGCTTGTCTGATCCTCTTAATACATTTGCGAATTCTTTGTCCATATCCGTAAGACCATCATAACAGTCTACTACGAAAAGGATTACTGAGGCTTCATCTAAAGCTAATTTTACCTGCTTTCTGATTTCAGATTCAAATATGTCTTCAGATCCTGTCACATATCCACCCGTATCTATAACAGAAAAGTATTTTCCACCCCACTGGGCATGGCCATAATGCCGGTCCCGGGTTACTCCGCTGAGATTATCCTCAATGGCTTTTCTCTCCTCTACTAACCTATTGAAAAAGGTAGACTTACCTACGTTTGGCCTACCTACTATTGCTACTATATTTGACATTGCTATTTTTTCTATTGGTCGTAACCAAATCTTCTCAATTTATTTTTGTTTTTCCGCCAGTTGTCTTCCACCTTTACATGGGTCTCCAGAAAGACTTTCTTTCCAAAAAAGCGCTCCAGCTCTTCTCGGGATTGGATCCCAACTCTCTTAAGGGCTACACCCTTGTTGCCTATGATGATCCCTTTTTGGCTGGCTCTTTCTACGAAGATCTCTGCGCGGATACGGATGATGTTTTCTTCTTCAAAGAAATCCACCACAGACACTTCCGTGCTATAAGGTATTTCTTTTTTATAATTGTTAAAGATTTTTTCCCTAATGATTTCAGAAGCGAAGAAACGCTCTGGACGGTCCGTTAGTTCCTCTTTATCATAAAATGGAGGGTGTAGTGGTAATCTGTCCAAGATTTCTTGTAGAATACGCTCGGTATTAAAACCTTCGGTCGCTGATATGGGGATGACGGTGCTCGACTGGATCCTTTGGGTCCAGTAAGCGGTTACTTCCTCTAATTGGCCTTCCTTGCTTAGGTCTACTTTATTGATGACCAATAGCACCGGAACACCGGATTTGTTTATCTTTTCAATCACGTCTTCTATTTCCTCATCGGTTTCATATAGATCAGTTACGAAAAGAATCACATCTGCATCCTCCAGCGACATATTGACAAAACTCATCATGCTCTTATGAAGCTCATACTTAGGCTTCAGCATGCCAGGGGTGTCAGAAAAAACCACCTGAAAGTCGTCATCATTTATGATGCCCATGATCCTATGACGGGTCGTTTGGGCTTTGGAGGAGATAATCGAAAGTCTTTCACCTATTAGCACATTCATCAGGGTGGACTTGCCTACATTTGGCTTTCCCACTATATTTACAAAGCCTGCTTTGTGTGTATTTTCGGTCATGACAATAATTTTTTTACAAAGATACTTTAAAATTAATTAATCTAGGAAATAAGATATCGTTTCGAGCTATTTAATAAGCCAGATTCCAAACTTTTATCATGGTTTATACTTAATAACTTAAATAATGATGTATCTATTATTTCTCATATTTATACCAAAAATCCATAGGGTCGGGGATTTGAAATCTAAAACCTGTAGCCATGATTTTGGATGGGCTGACTTCCTTCCAGCTATCTTTTCCTCTGTCAGCAAATGATGCGGGAGGGGGGAAGCCGAGCTCTCCTGCATTCTTTTTATAAACATCTTTCCTCATTGGATGGATGGGTGCTACGGCGTTATAGGTTTCGTTCCACAGTCCGTTTTCTATAATCCATTGAGCCAGAGATACAGCATCATCAAGGTGTATGTAATTCACCGGTGTGTCGCCGGTCACATTTTCCTTTCCTGAAAAATATTTTCCAGGTATTCTGTCCACTCCTAGGAGTCCTCCATATCGTATGACCGTGAGGTCATACGTTTTATCTTTCCAGAGGATCTGCTCTGCATTATAAAGTGCAGGGTTGTTTTCTTTCGTA